>NZ_MWQL01000005.1:0-169546 GCF_002210325.1 Fibrobacter sp. UWB1 | reverse complement strand
CCCGTAGCAATCCGGAAGTGGCCAAGAAGCTCGCCGACGACCTCCAGAAGGAAGTTGACGCCCGCTACGCATTCTACGATGCCATGAGCAAGGATACCGAAGGATTGATCAGCCTGTAAGCCGCCTTCGGCGAGTAGACAGTAGGAAGTAGGCAGTAGACAGGGTTCGTCCAATCCAGTCCTGCACTTCCCTACCGGATACGAAAAATTAAAGACGAGAGTCAAGAGAAATCTTGGCTCTCGTCTTTTTTTGCATTTTTTCGTCTTTTTTCGCCCACATCCCTTGACAATGCTGAACGTTCTTTTTATATTTGGCTCGTTCGGTTAGGAAACTAGCTAAACAAAACCACTGGGGTGGTAGCTCAATTTTGGTTAGAGCACCGGCCTGTCACGCCGGAGGTTGCGAGTTCAAGCCTCGTCTATCCCGCGAAAAAAGACCTTCTTTCCGGAAGGTCTTTTTCGTTTTTGTTCTCCCTCCCAAAAGTAATGTAAATATTCTATTATTTATTCAGTTACGGAGGATTTATGCGCAAAATTATACGCAAAAAAAGTTCCCTATTTTTTTACATAAAGACAGCCCTTGTTTGTGCCGCTTTTTTTTCTGGAATAAGCCTGATTTCGTCATGCAGCGGCTACGGTTCAGAGTACAACGCCGAAAAAGATTATTCCGACCTATTTGACGACTACTATTCCTCCTCCAGTTATGACAGGTATAGTTCCTCAAACAACAGGTACTCCAGTTCCTCCGCCCGCTACAGCAGCAGCGAATTCGAGGTAATCCTCCCCTCGAGCAGCAGCTACTTCGACTCCACCACCATGGTGAAAACGATTGCCGATCTGGATTCCACTTGTACCGACGGCGAAAAGAAAACCGTATTGAAGGACTCCAGCTTGTACCGCTGCACATTCGGGGTTTGGTTCAAAGAAGTCAAGAACGTTCCCGAATGCACCAAGAAGAACGAAAACGAAACCTTCTATAAGAACGCCGCTTACGTCTGCCTGAACGAGAACTGGCGCGAGCTGACCGCAATCGAAGCCAAGCTCGGTGTTTGCACCAAGGCTCTTGCCGGTAAGACAAAGGTCACCGACAACAAGACCTACAAGTGCGACAGCACTCTTTGGCATGTTCTGACCCTTTCTGAAGCTACGGGCGAATGCTCCTCCGCAAACAACGGCAAGACTGCATCTTACGGCGACACGAGCTACATTTGCCGTGGCACGACTTGGCAAAAGATGGTTCAAATCGAACTTGACTCGGGCGTGTGCAGCAAGGACCGTTTTGGCGAAATTCTACGCATAAAGCCCAGATCATCTTACTACGACACCACGTATTACATTTGCAACGATTACTCCTGGACAGCCACCACCGATCCTGAATACATCGTCGGCGCATGCGACACGTCCAAGACAGACAGCATTTACAAGGTGGCAGGCTATTCTTACGTATGCGAAAACAAGGCCTGGCGTAAAACGACCAGCATCGAAAACAGCTACGGGCTTTGCAACAACAAAATGCAAGGGACACTGAAAAGCACGTACATTTGCGACAAAGGAGAATGGCGTACACCTACCGCCGAAGAATACTACGGCGCCTGCACCGATTCTCTCAAAGACGTCCTCTACACCTACAATTCCAAGACCTACGCCTGTTTCAACCTAAAATGGATTGAACTTCCAGCCCCTCCGGTCAGCAGCATGTCAATCTGCACCAAGAAAAATGCCGGCTCCATGTATAGGACCACCACTACCCCCAGGGCCTACTACCATTGCCAAGACTACGTATGGCAAAAAATAGATTCGCTCTCTTACACATACGGGATGTGCAGCAAGGATAGCCTCGGAGTCAGAAAAATCCCGCACAAAGATTCTCTCGGATACGAATGCAAAGAAACCGCTGCCGGATACAGCTGGACAAGGCTTTCGATTAACGACTATGCCACCTGCACCGCGGCAACTCAAGACAGTTTATTGAAGGGTTACGTTTGCGACAACGGCACTTGGCGCCTACAGACCACACTTGAAAAAAGCATCGGCCTATGCACCACTAAAAACAACGGTGAAAGAAAAAAGTCAGGAACAAGTTACTACGAATGCTCTTCTGGTAGTTGGAAAGCCATTACCGAAGAACAATACAGCCTCGGCGAATGCACTACAGAAAACGACAGCGCTATTGCCGTTTACAAGAACGTCCAATACCTTTGCGCAAACCAAAAATGGATTACGCCAAATGAAGAAAACAACATTGCCACATGTCCTAGTGCGGTAGCCGGATGGCTGGTATCTTACAAGAACAGAATTCATCAATGCACTCCTGCTGATGGAGATCCTGCTAATGGAAATTACGCCTGGCGATATATTGGAGATATCGCAATCCAAGAAGGTCTATGCAGAGCCCAAAACCAAGGCAAAGTAGCGCTTTTGGACAGCACCTATTACATATGCAAAACAAATTGGTGGTCAATAGCGTCATTAGACGAAATCGCTCAAGCGACATCCTGTAGCGAAACATTCATATATAATCACATAAAATTCACCTGTTCCGGTGATGAATGGACTCCAGTCTACGAAACGGTAAAGGATTCCCGAGACGGGCAAAGCTACAAAGCCCTCCAGCTGGGCGAACAAACCTGGATGGTCGAAAACCTGAACTACAAAACAACGAACAGTTGGTGTTTCCAGAATATAGACCGCAATTGCGATACTTACGGAAAACTCTATACATGGAATGCGGCACAAACGGCGTGTCCTACAGGCTGGCACCTTCCCGATGCCTACGAGTATCGCGACATGCTGAAAAGCTTAAAATCCACCGAAATAAGAGACTCCAAGTACTGGCAAGAAAATTCATACGGCTATCGGGGCGAAACCAGTTTATTCAAACTCAGGGGCACAGGCATACGCACGGACAACGGTTCATTCGATTACGATCGCCGCATGGCGGGACTCTGGTACAAAGACTCTTCGCTTACGAACGCAGACACCGCTTACGGCTATATCAACGTAGTTACATCGGCGGTTCCATATGAGTATTACTCCTCCAGCTACTACCACCACTTTGAAATAAGCGGAAATACAGTTGTAGCAGGATCCCCAGCAGGGTACCGTTTTACAAAGGGAACCGGCCTAAACGTCCGCTGCGTAAAAGACGAATAGTCACACAAATGAAAAGCCGCTCCGTGAACCGGGGCGGCTTCTTAAATGATTTAGTAAAATTACTCGTGCAGAATCACGTTGTCAAGCGTCTGGCCGCTCACCTTGACGGAATCCCATAGCACGGCGTTGCTGATCGTGCTGTTCTCGATGACGCAGTCGTCGCCTACCGACACGTTCGGACCGATGGTGCTGTTCGCAATCTTCACACCCTTGCCGATGTAGCACGGAGCGATCACCTTCACGCCAGGGAGATTTACCGAAGCGGAATTGTCGATGCGCTTGAGCACATGGGCGTTGGTTTCGAGCAAGGTTTCTGCTAGGCCGCAGTCCAGCCACTTTTGCACCGGAGCCGTACGGAAATGGCAGCCCTTTTCGAGCATCATCTGGAGAGCGTCTGTCAACTGGAATTCGTTCTTGGTGCGGATATTGTTATCCATCAGGTACTTGAGACTCTGCTTGAGCACCTTGGTATCCTTAATGTAGTATATACCCACAATGGCTTCGTCACTCACGAATTCCTGCGGCTTTTCGACCAGGCGGGTAATACGACCGGTACTGTCGGTCACGGCCACGCCAAAACGACGCGGGTCCTCGACCTTGTAGGTATAAAGAATATTTTCGTCCACATTATGGAGAATGGAAAGGTCCGCTTCAAAAAGGGTGTCGCCCAGAATAATCAGGACCGGTTCGTCATCATCCACGTAAGGCAGTGCGAGGCTGACCGCTTCGCCCAAGCCCTGCGGGTTGGACTGGACCACGGCACGGGTCTTACCCCAAGCAGGACGTTTTTCCAAAAAGGAGTCTACAGCCTCGGCCTTGTAGCCGGTAATAAAAATCGTTTCAGCGGGCTTTAAGCTCAAAGAATCTTCAACAATCCAATCCAAAATCGTCTTGCCCGCTACAGGAAGCAGGCATTTCGGCACATTTTCGGTGTAAGGACGCAGACGCAGTCCGTTACCGGCGACGGGCAGAACAATCTTCATTAAATCCAATTCCTCAAAAACAAAACTTTTCACTCGCAATATAGCATTTTATATGGAACAAGGTTATGGGAAAATAATAATAATGTTGTAAACTAGTCCATAATACCAAAAAAGAAAAACCTCTCCGTGAGGAGAGGTCTTCGTGGATGATGCAGGGGTCGAACCTGCGACCCGCTGATTAAGAGTCAGCTGCTCTACCAACTGAGCTAATCATCCATAGTCGCTTAGGACGCGCACAATTATAGAATTAAAATGGGCCGCTGTCAAGGGGTGAAAACGCAATTTTTCAAAAAAAACTATATTTTTTTCATGAGCCTCAATTCGAACCGCATGGATGCCTATTTGGCGTTTTTGGGGGTGGAACGCAACCTTTCGCCCGCCACAATCCAGAGCTACCAGGAGGACCTGCGGCATTTTGTAGTATGGCTCGACGAAAACGGCATTGATCTCAAGGACTTAACGCCTGAAAAGTTGGATGACTTCCTGACGCTCACCGCCGGACAGGAGGAATACTCCCCCACGTCCATCGCGAGGCACTTTTCGAGCCTGCGCGGGTTCCTCAAGTACATGCAGAACCAGGGCGAATACGACTACAGCACTGAATCGATGCTGGATCGCCCGAAACTCGGGCATTATTTGCCCCAATATCTGACCCGCGAGGAGGTCGACAGCGTATTCGAGAGTGCGGCAAACGGCAAGAACCCGCTGCGCGACACGGCGCTGTTCGAACTCATGTACAGCGCGGGGCTACGCATCTCAGAAGCCCTCGGCATCAAGCTTTCGCAACTCGATCTCGATAATGAATGGCTTACCCCCATCGGGAAAGGCAACAAACAGCGCCTGGTGCCGCTCGGCAGCAAAGCCAAAGAAAATCTGAAAGCCTGGATCGAGCTTGGCCGCCCACTCACCCACCCGGCTACAGACAACATAATTCTCAATTCCCGAGGCAAGCCCATGAGCCGCATGGGAGCCTGGAAAATCGTACAATTGCATACGATGCACTTGAGCAAGCAAGTTTCGCCGCATACCTTCCGGCACAGTTTTGCCACCCACTGCCTTGAAGCGGGCATGGACCTGCGCGTACTGCAGGAACTACTGGGCCACGCCGATATCAGCACAACCCAGATTTACACGCACATCGACAAGGAATTTATAAAGCAGGAACACCGTGCGCACCATCCTAGAGAACAGACCGCACGGGCTGCAAATAAGTGAATTCTTCCCATCGGCCCATACCCTGATTTGACACCTCCCTAAATTCTAGATATATTTGAACAAAAGATAAAAGCAGAGGCTAAAATGAAAAAAATTTCATTCCTTTTGTTTCCTGCACTCACTGCAGCCGCTTTTTTCGTTGCCTGTAGCGACGACGACTCTCTAGCCGCAAGGTGATTACCGAAGTCAACTCGATTTACGAACTCGGAATTTGCGGAGAAGACAACCAAGGCGATACCGTCTACGCCAAAAAAGAAGACGCCCAGTATTACTGCGACGACGCGAACTGGGTTCCCGTTGCCACCAAGGAATCGACAGGTTCCTCAAGTTCGTCTAGCCAAAAAGCAAGTTCCTCGTCCATGACCAAGGCGGAACTCGATAAATTTACCGAATTGTGCAAGGCTTCCGGTGGCAAGGTAAAAGACGGTGCCTGCTCCTGCAAAAACGAACTCTGCGACGTCGGTGCGGTCTGCAACACCATCACGGGCATCTGCGGCAACCAGAGCAAACCAACTGACATAGACTCCACCGCCAGTTCTTCCTCGACCGCGACCACATTCGCCGACTTGTGCAAGGCATCTGGCGGTACGGCAAAAGACGGGGCTTGCGTCTGTAAAGAAACCACTTGCGACGAAGGCGTTCTCTGCAACACCAAGAGCAAGGAATGTGCGAACAAGGACGCTGTTGAAATCGAGTGCGACGACAGCTACAAGAGTACATGCTCCGACAGCCCTGCAAGCATCGGCATTGTCAAGGAATGCGTGAAGGGAATCGTCGTGAACCGCTCGTGCGGCACAGTATCTTGTAACGAAGAGGGCACGGACTGCGGCGAATGCCTCAATGACGTACAGACCTGTACCGAAGACAAGAACTTCAAGGCGACCGTCACCCACTGCGAAAAGGGCAAGAAAGTAACCGAGAGCTGTAACGGGAAATCCTGCGACCCGCGCGACAACGGTTGCGGCGAGTGCACGAACTACGAACACACATGCACCAACGATGACGAAGGAAAGGGAACCGTCTACGAATGCGTCGCCGGCGAAGCCAAGAAGGCCGTTTCCATATGCGGCAACAAGTCGTGCCGTACCGACAAGGCCATCTGCGGCGAATGCCTTAACGGAGAACTGAGGTGCGACAACGACATCAACAACAACGCCATCATGTACAGGTGCGTCGACGGGCAATGGGAAAGGCTCCATAACAAGTTCGACCCGCTCGACAAGGAGTATTACCAATGCCCCGTCGCTTGTAGAGAAGGCACCGATCCACAGAAGATGGAGAACGAATGCGACACGGATCAATGTTCGAATTGTGATCCCTGCTGGGGTGAGCCAATGGGCGGAGCGCCTTCCAATCCAAACCCCTGCTACAACGAGGAACGTTGCAAACAAATTCTCAAGGACGAAGACCCCGACTACCCGCCGTTCAGGAGTTTCGAGACGAAACAGAAATGGAAGGACCTGATTCCTAGTAAAAAGATGGCAGCGAAAGAAGTTCACGGCTACAACTGGACGAATCACAAACCAGTCTCCGCTCCTGAAGAACGCGTGGAAGATTTTGAATTCGACCTTACTAACGAGACGCGCCGCGTATCGTGCAACGCCCTGGGAACCTACTTCGGCTTATGCCACAACACCCTCCAGACCTGCATCAACAATGTTTACCATGGTGAGGGATTTATGGTGGTCTGCGCTAGCGGCGAACTTGTCGACGCTGATGGTAACAACGACGGTATTGCTTGCGAATGCGAAAAAACAGCTAGCAACGCCAACGGATGTTGCTACACCAGAAGCGCCTGCTTCAAGCAGACCAACTGGTCGAGAGACCGCTGCGCTAAGCCCTCGGGCAACGAAAACGACGATTAATTTCATCGACATTTCAGGCAGAAAGGAACCGCAAGGTTCCTTTCTGCATATTGACATATTATCCACGACAAACAGCGCAACCCTGGGAATTTATCCCTAAAGGGAATATATGTTTATAATGGATAGCTATGACTTCTAGAATTTTAAAAATTGCGCCTGTGGCCCTTTTGTGCGTGGCCGTGAGTAGCGTTTTCGCCCTTGGCCTTGCCGACGGTGCGGCAAAGTTCCTCAGCAGTACAACTGTCGAAGGGCCTGTCCCTTCTGACTTCGGGACTTATTGGAATCAGATTACCCCAGAAAGGCAATGCACTTGGCGAACCGTCGAACAAACTCGCGGTACCTTCGATTTTTCCGAATGCGACATCCCCTACAACTGGGCAAAAGAGAACAAGGCTACATTCAAATTTCATGCCCTATTATGGGCTTCGGGAAACCCTTCTTGGCTTAGAGACCTTAGTGCGGACGAAACAAAAGAAGCCATTACCGCGTGGTTCGATGCCGTTGCGGAGCGTTATCCGGATCTAGAATACATCAACGTGGTCAGTGAAGCCAGGCGAATCCATTCACAAATAGGCAGCAACAACAAAATTATCGAAGCCCTTGGCGGCGACAACGAAGACTATAAATTCATAACCACCGCATTCAAGATGGCCCGCGAACGCTGGCCCCAAGCAATCCTCATTTACAACGACTACAACACAATCCAGTGGGAAAGAAATGAAGGGATCGACCTAATCAATACGATCAAGAACAACGGGGCCCCAGTTGACGCCTACGGACTTGAAGGCAACGATTTGATTGTGATGGGAACCGGCCCCATGAAATGCTACAATCCAGACTTGCTCAAGAACGCCCTTCAGGAGATTTACGAGAAAACAGAAACGCCTCTACTCATTTCTGAATACAACATCAGCAATGAAATAGACAGTATTCAAAAAAACTGCTTCGCGGAACATATTCCTGTTTTCATGGAAACCGAATATGTAGTAGGAGTCACCCTATGGGGCTATCTCTATGGGCAATCCTTAATGCAATGCATCACAAACCCAGGGATTAACTGTTCCGGCATTATCAGGGATGGCATAGACCGCCCGGCAATGACCTGGCTCAAGGAATATTTCAATTTTCAGGAAGATACCACTGCGAGGGACACGACTATTACCGATTCCACGATTGCAATCGGCAGCAGCCTCCACCTGCAGGCGAATACCCTCCAGGCATACGACGTGTTTGACCTGAACGGCGTCCGACTCGGCCGCCTGCGCGCCTACACCATCGACGACGCCGTTTCAGTGCTCCAGAATACAAGCGACATCAAGGTCCAGGGCGTCTACATGCTCCGCTCCGTGAAGAACGGCACAGTAAAGCAAGTGCGGATTGCACGGTAGAATTATGGCACGTTTCTCACAAATGTTCCATCTTTCTTATAGATGGACAATCCGTCATGCCTTATCACATCACTTCCCAATACATCCTGACATGAATAACTCAAATTTTCTAAATCAAAGCGACATGTACCTAGAGAATACGTATCAATCTGCCAATTCTTTATGTTCCAACGAACTAAAGCGATTAACTCCGAGCAATGAATTCCATCTTTAGAATAACATTGATGTTTGCGGGAAACGCTCCCAGCAAAGAATTGTTCCGCGCTCCAACTTCCATACTGATAGGTAAAAGAAACCAAAGTATCTAGTCTTTTTTCTATAACTTTACGAACATGTTCCACGACAGCAGAGTCCATGACGCAAGGTTCTGCAAATCCGTCCTTGTAACACATGTCAAAGGCTATTAAGGAATCTCGCACACTTTCTTTCACATAGATTTCTTTTTCATACACTGAATCAAGCAATGCAGAAAGTTCATCTTTTGCACCAAAATCTTCGCCAATCAAGAAATCATATTTCCTTGGCCAATATTTAGCAGATGGCTTCATCTTTTTAGAGACAACAACATTAGCATACAAAAAATCGCACTTCACGCTATCTTTAGAAGCACAAATTGCATCATAGGATCCATCTTCATTCTGATAAAGATGAGAAAAGCCTGCAGCACCAGAGTTAAGCACCATATTTGCATATGAAATATGATTCACCCTTGTTTCCAAATCTTTTACAGAATCACGAGAATTAAAATTTTTAAGAATTCGAACAAGTAATGAGGTGTCTAAATCGCAGGGATACCACAGGTTCTCTCCTTCTACACTCGTCGAACACGCCTTGTACAGTAACGCTTTACGGGGTATAGTGTCAATAAAATCGGCTCTGTTAGAGTGCGAATTAATCCAAGAAGAGCAATATTCCAAACTGTTGTGATACTGTTGTACCGAGATTCCGGGACTCACTTCATTAGGGCACCATCCTGAAGGAGAGCACTTTGGCTTTGGGTGACACCCTGCCAAAACCGCCAAAATCAAAAGAATCAGAACTCTATAAAGCATACATCACCCGCAAAAAAGTGCCCTTCACCCATAATTTTACTAAATTTGAGCCGTTCAAATACAAAACCAAGGATTAACAATGAGCAAGAATTACAAGATTGCAGTGCTTCCGGGCGATGGTATCGGCCCCGAAGTCATGAAAGAAGCTGTCCGCGTACTGGACGTAGTTTCCAAGAAGTTCGGTTTCGACGTGAACGCCGAATGGGCAAACGTCGGTGGTGCCGCCTATGACGAAAGCGGTTCTCCGCTGCCGGAAAGCACCCTCAAGCTGGGCGAAGCTTCTGACTGTATTCTTTTCGGTTCCGTGGGTGGCCCGAAGTGGGAACACCTCCCCCCGAACCTGCAGCCGGAACGCGGTGCTCTCCTCCCGCTCCGTAAGCACTTCAAGCTTTTCTGCAACCTCCGCCCGGCCCGCGTTTACAAGGAACTCGCAGGCGCTTGCCCGCTCCGTGCCGACATCGTGGGTGACGGCTTCAACATCCTCACCGTCCGCGAACTGACGGGTGACGTTTACTTTGGCCAGCCGAAGGGCCGCGAAGGCGTTCCGGGCTCCAAGGAAGAAATCGGTTTCGACACCATGAAGTACAGCCGCTACGAAGTCGAACGCATTGCCCGCTTCGCCTTTGACGCCGCCATGCTCCGCAACAAGAAGGTTGCCAGCATCGACAAGGCCAACGTGCTCACCACGAGCGTGCTCTGGCGCGAAGTCGTGAACGAAGTCATCAAGGACTACCCGGAACTGACTCTCGAACACCTCTACGTCGATAACGCCGCCATGCAGCTCCTGAAGCGCCCGCGTGAATTCGATGTGCTCCTCTGCCCGAACCTCTTCGGCGACATCCTCACCGACGAATGCGCCATGCTCACCGGTTCCATGGGCCTCCTCCCGTCCGCTTCTATCGCCGAAGGTTCCTTCGGCCTCTACGAACCGGCAGGTGGTTCCGCTCCGGATATCGCAGGCAAGGGTATCGCAAACCCGCTCGCACAGATTCTCTCCGTGGCTTTGATGCTTCGCTACACCTTCAAGGAAGAAGAAGCGGCCAAGGCTATCGAAGCGGCTTGCGAAAAGGTGATCGCCCAGGGCTTCCGCACTGGCGACATCTACCAGGAAGGCTGCACCAAGGTCGGCACGACCGGCATGGGTGACGCGATTATCAAGGCACTCGGCTAATCGATGCTAAACACAACCCTCTGCTACATCGAACAAGACGGCAAGTACTTGCTGCTCCACCGCGTCAAGAAAAAGAATGATATCAACAAGGACAAGTGGATTGGCATTGGCGGCAAGTTCGAGGAATGGGAATCTCCCGAGGACTGTATCAAGCGCGAGGCTCTCGAAGAAACGGGCCTCACGCTGATTCGCCCCAAGTACAGAGGGATCGTCACCTTCATTAGCGACGGCATGGACCAGACCGAATTCATGCACCTGTTCACGGCGACTGAATTCACTGGCACCCTCAAGGAATGCGACGAAGGCACGCTCGAATGGGTCGCCAAGGAAGACGTGGCCAAGCTCCCCCACTGGGACGGCGACCTCATTTTCTTGGCACTCCTTGAACGGGGCGCGCCATTCTTTTCGCTCAAGCTCACCTACAAGGGGAGCTCCCTGACCGAAGCGTTGTTGAATGAAGTCCCCGTCACGGTGAGCGACGTCACACAAGGGAAACGACTTTCTTAAAAAATTGGGTCTAAACGCCCCGATTTAAGGTAAATAAAGTCCGTAAGTCCTTGTGAAAAAATATTTTACGTTATAGTTTAGAACTATTAACATAAAAAGTTCTATTTTATTAATACTCCAAACCAACCCCTAGCACCGCCAGCGACTCGTTCAAAGGCGGTGTATTTTTTTACCACTTTGCCAATGCATTTGTGATAATCAGGTCTTGGAGTTTTTCAATGGCGCGAGCCTGACCATGGCGGTCTTCGGTCTCGTTCGCCTGAACGTCATAAGTACCTTCGGCACTCAGCGACTTGGATTCATAAATCACCTTATCTTTCACGTTGTCATAAAACTTGACACTCACGCGAATCGTCACACGGTAAGTTTCGACATCGCTGTTGCTGTTGTAGTTTTCGGGCTTATTCGTATAGCTCAAGAGAGTCATCTCGAAGTCTGCCGTGGCGTCACCGGTTACAAGACGCACGCCGCCAGCATTCTTGCGGAACATTTCGACTACGCCTTCGCGAATGTTGTTGGCGAGCACCGGATCCAGGGTTTTGTCTTCGACTTCATGAATCCTGACCGTCTTGATATGGCTCGGGAGCGTCGACGCCGTAAAGCTATAACAACCGCTCAGGAGCCCCGCAAACAGGGCTATCGCTACAAAACAAAGTAAACACGACGTCTTTTTTGAAAACATAACACAAATTTAAAAAAAACACTCCCAAAGGGAGTGTCTTTAAGGCAAGAATTTGGTTAATTCTTAAAGCGAAGTCTTGAACGTTCTAGAACCGACCTTCACAATGTACACGCCCTGGGCTCCAGTGTAAACCTTCTGGGCGCCTGCAATGCCACGGGTCGTGCTAACGACGTTGCCAAGGCTATTGAACACGGTGATGGACTTGCCCTGAGCGTTAGCAACCATGATGCTGTTGTCAAAAGACTTATAGACAGAGACCGAGGCCAAGCTAAGATCTTCGAGCAAAGTCTGAGGATTACCCGAGCTAGAAGATTCTGCGGGCTTTACACTGCTAGAGGACTTCGGAGCTTCAGAAGAAGAAGACGCCACTTCGCTTGAAGAGGATTCCGGTTCAGGCTTTTCGCTAATAAGGCCGTTTACATCCCACTGCTTGATGAAGTTCCAGATATCGGAGACATCTGCCTTGGAGGGGCTGTGACCACGGCCAGGGAGCTTCAAGTGCTTGATATAGACACCCTTGTCGCAAGGGCCCCAAGTGTACATCGTAGCACCATTATTTTCGGCATTGGGATAATTCGTTTCTTCTTTCGCCTGAGACGGGCAGTGGAACTGGTCTCGGTAATTCTTGATGAAGCCTTCAACCTGGTTGTACTGCAAAACATCGTCGTTAGTTCCATGCGGATGGATGATAGGCACCGGACGCATAGCCTTGGACGCACCGAACACGTTCGTACCAGAAGTAGGCGCAAAGGCGGCGATCTTGTCGGCAATCTTGCTCATAGAATGGTAGGTGAACATGCCTCCCATCGAGAAGCCAGAAAGATACACGCGCTTCTTATCGATCTTGTAGTCGGTGTACATCTGGTCAATGATTTGGACCATCCATTTGGTATCCTGATCGCCCTGGATATCCCAGGTGCTCATGCCCGTACCACCTCTCGGGTAAACAACCACAAAGCCCGCCGTATCGGCAACCGCTTCCCAATGAGTATTAGACTGCTGGTAGTTGGGATCCTGGTCCATACCGTGACATGAAATGAGCAACGGGCTATTTTCCTTAAGATCCGACGGGGCATAGACATGGATTTCTCGACCCG
This sequence comes from Fibrobacter sp. UWB1, assembly GCF_002210325.1. NCBI lineage: Bacteria > Pseudomonadati > Fibrobacterota > Fibrobacteria > Fibrobacterales > Fibrobacteraceae > Fibrobacter > Fibrobacter sp. UWB1. Next base: position 156,434 of record NZ_MWQL01000005.1, on the reverse strand, counting down.
AAACGGACATCTTTTTGTAGTCGTTAAGAGATTTTCCTCCACCGCCTCCGCCCCAGCCGCCCCATTGGGCAAAAGACATCGACGCTGCTGCCAAAATTGGTAACAAGTATTTCATTTTTCACTCCCTATGTATATGATACCTAGGGATAATATATACCGAAAAAATAGGATTAAAACATTCCACAATCCAATTGTGTTGTTGCAAAAGACAACACAGAAAATTAATTTGCACTCCTTTTTTCTGCATTTTGAAATCCGAATTTCAAAATCCGAATCCCGAATTAACTATCTTTTCCGCGTAAAATTTTTATCATCCGAGGCATAAAATGCTTGACATCAAGAAAATCCGCGAAAATCCGGAATACTACATTGCTGAAACCGAAAAGAAATATACGACCGTAAGCCTTCGTGACGTGCTCGCCGTCGATAATGAACGCCGCCCGCTCCTCACTGAAGTCGAACGCCTCAAGAGCGAACGCAACGCCCAGTCCAAGCGCATTGGCGAACTCAAGAAGAAGGGCGAAAACGCAGACGAAGCTCAGGCCGCCACACGCGAACTCGGCAACAAGATCGACGAGCTCGACAAGAAGCTCAAGGAACTCGACTACAAGCAGACCGAAATGCTCATGCATGTTCCGAACATCGCCCCGCGTTCTCCGGAAGGCAAGGACTCTAGCGACAACGTGGTCGAAAAAGATGGCCCGATTCCCGCCGACTACTACACCAAGAACGACGACTTCGCCCGCGTGGACCACAAGACTTTGGGCGAACGCCTCGGCATTTTTGACTTTGAACGTGGCGCCAAGATTTCCGGTTCCGGCTTCCCGGTTTACCGCGGTTGGGGCTCTCGCCTTGAACGCGCCCTCATCCAGTTCTTCCTCGACGAACACATGAAGAACGGCTTCGAAGAATTCACGCCTCCGTACCTCGTGACCCGCAATACCATGCGCGGCACGGGCCAGCTCCCGAAGTTCGAAGAAGACATGTACCGCTGCGACAAGGACGACGACCTGTTCCTCATCCCGACCGCAGAAGTGCCGCTCACGAACCTTTATGCCGGCGAAGTGATTCCGGAATCCGAACTTCCGAAGCGCATCTGCGCCTACTCCGCCTGCTTCCGCCGCGAAGCCGGTAGCTACGGCAAGGACACCCGCGGACTCTTGCGTCTGCACCAGTTCAACAAGGTCGAAATGGTCTACTTCGCTCACCCCGAACACAGCTACGAAGACCACGAAGAACTCACCCGCTTCGGCGAAATGCTCCTCGAAAAGCTGGGACTGCCCTACCACCGTCTGGCACTCTGCAAGGGCGACCTCGGTTTCGGTGCCGCCAAGTGCTACGACCTCGAAGTTTACGCCCCGGTGGAAAAGAAGTGGCTCGAAGTCAGCTCCTGCAGCAACTTCGAAGACTACCAGGCCCGCCGCGCCAACATCAAGACGAAGATTAACGGCAAGAACGTCTACGTCCACACGCTGAACGGTTCCGGCCTCGCCACTCCGCGCGTGATGGTGGGCATCTGTGACAACTACCAGCAGAAGGACGGCTCTCTCAAGATTCCTGAAGTGCTGCGTCCGTACATGGGTGGCATGGAAGTCATCGAACCGAAGAAGTAATCGAAAAAGTAGTTTTACGTGAGCCACAAGCGACTGATTCAAATCAGTCGTGGTGGCGAGAGCGAGTGCTTATCATTTTTTTTCATTTGACTCTAGCACGAGCGGTCTCATAAGTAAACTTTTTTCAATACAGACGTATTGAAGGCTGAGTACAAAGTATATGGTTATGACTTGCATAGTCATAACCATTTTATTATCTTTCTCTTAAAATCAACCCCCAAATCCTCTCTCTTAAGGAGATACGAATGAATATCAAGCTTATTTCTGTCGTCTCTGCACTCGCAGTGTCTGCTGCTGTCGCTCAGGACTATGACGACGAATATGAAGAATCCACCTCCTCTACCGAAAGCGCTCAGGAAGAAGCTCCTGCCGCTCCGGCACCGGAACCGGCACCTGTTGCCGAATCTTCCACTTCTTCCAGCTTCGAAGCTCCTGCTGCATCTGAAAACGTTCCGACTCCGGCTGCAACCGGCACGTTCAACGTTCTTCATGGCAACGCCTACAATATGGTCGGCAACCAGTTCGGTGCCTCCACCATCGATGGCGATATGGAAGCTGTCTACAAGATGAGCGGTCGTAAATTGTTCTACGTCGAACCGTCTGGCGAAGAAGGCGTTCTCGCTCTCGGTTCTGGCTCTATGACCTACCTCCTCGCTTTTGACAACAACACCACTCACAAGACCAACGTGACCCCGGCCGGCGTAAACCACCGCGGTGACTACGTCAACATGGGTCTGTTGACCGCCGGTATCGCAACTCCGGCATTCGGTGTCGCTGTCGATGTAGCTATTGACAAGGCATGGCAGTCCGATGAAGAAAAGGGCCCGAACAACAAGGAAACTGAAGATCGTTCTACGACCGAAGCCGGTGACTACATCAACGTGAAGTTCGGTGCTCCGCTCGGTGCTTTCGACATTACCGCTAACGTCTACTGGCTGACCTTCCGTCAGGAAGTGGACGTCGAAACCGACGACAACGGTGCCAAGACCGAAACCGATCCGGACTTCTGGGATATCGGCGCAAGCCTGACTCTTTCCAACAGTCCTTCCGCCAAGAACCTCGCCTGGGCACTCGGCCTCGACTTCTTGCGCCAGAAGAGCGACAGCCGCGTGAAGGTTGCTAACACCACGACCGAAACCACCAACAACGACGCATTCATCTTTATCCAGCCGCGATTCAACTTCGCTATGCCGGTATTCACTGCTGAAAACGCTCAGGTGTTCCTCGGCCTCAATACCCGCTTGCCGATCTTCATCTTCGATGAAATCGAAAACGGCAACCAGACCACCAACACCTACGACTTCGGCCTGTTCTCTACCCCGAACGTTCTCGCCGAAATGTCCCTCAACGAACACTGGATCCTCTTCGGTGGCGCAGCCTTCACTTGGAAGGTCATCGACTACAAGACCGAAAGTGTTGAAGCCGGTCCGGCATCTGACGACACCTCCATCATTTCTATGCGTACCAACGCAACCAACGCCAACGCCGGCCTCCGCTTCAGCTATGACCACTTGGTCATCGAAGCTTCTGTTGCCGACCAGCTTGGTTCTGCCGCATGGAGCGGCCTCGTTGGCAACCTCGGCATTTTCCTGATGTTCTAAGAGAGGCTTTATGAAGACCCTTGCAAAGATTATTTTGGCATCTAGCCTGATTACTCTTGCGGCTTGTTCCGGCAAGGGTTCTGGCGATTCCCGCATTCATAGCATTCCATCTGACGAAGACGAAAATCCGGCTCCGCAGGTCATCGACGACGAAGAAGTTATTCCTTCTGAAACTCCGTCTGGCGAAGATGGCCCGAAGGGCAATGTCTTTGCATGCAGAGACATGTCTGGAGCTTACTGCGCCGAAACGACTGACATGTCGCTGAAGAGCGAATGTGATGAGGAAGACGGCGAAATGCTCTTGGACAAGTGCCCCTCTGGCGGTACGAAGTGTAATCTCGATATTCCCGACGTTACCTTCTACGTCTACAATGGACTTGTGGATTGCAAGACCCTCGAAGCGTTCATGAACGCCGATTGGGAATAATCGTCTAAACAAGCTCTTAAACATTCAAGACGGACTTTTGATATTTCAAAGGTTCGCCTTTTTTTTATTTTTCGGACATGGTTCTGAATATTATTTGGCTCGTATTCTTCTTTGGCGCTTTTGTCGCCTGCATGGTCCAGTGGATTGCCTTCGGCGACTCCGGAATCTTCAACAAGGCTATTCTCGGTGCCTTCGACATGTCCAAGACCGCATTTGAAATTGCCCTCGGTCTTACCGGCATCCTTTCGCTCTGGCTTGGCATCATGAAGATTGGCGAAAAAGCTGGTGCGGTCCAGATTCTCGCAAAGATTGTCTCGCCGCTGTTCAGCAGGCTCTTCCCCGAAATTCCGAAGAACCACCCGGTGATTGGTACTATGCTCATGAACATCAGCGCCAACATGCTCGGGCTCGACAACGCCGCCACCCCCATGGGTCTGCAGGCCATGAAGCAGCTGCAAGAAATCAACCCGAACGAAGACAAATCCGTCGCGAGCAATTCCCAAATTATGTTCCTGGTGCTTAACGCCAGCGGCCTTACGCTGATTCCCGTAAGCATTATGACTTACCGCGCTCAGCTTGGGGCCGCAAACCCGAGCGACGTGTTCTTGCCGCTTTTGCTTTCGACATTCTTCAGCACTATTGCAGGCATTGTCGCCCTCAGCTTCTTCCAGAAGGTCAAGCTCAAGGACCCGGTAACGGTCGCCTGGCTCGGCGGACTTTCGGCTTGCGTTATTTCTATCATGGTCTACTTCAGCCACCTGACGGCAGAAGCCATCGGCACGACCAGTCTCTTGATTAGCGGCATCGCCCTGTTCGGCATCATCGTAGCCTTCCTCGGACTCGCCGTATACAAGAAGGTGCAGGCCTACGAAGCCTTTGTCGAAGGAGCGAAAGACGGCTTCCATACCGCCGTGATGATCATTCCGAACCTGGTCGCCATTCTTGTTGGCGTAGCCGTATTCCGCGCCAGTGGCGCCATGGACCTGTTGCTGAACGGTGTTTCGTGGATTCTCGGGCTCTGCGGCGTGGGTAACGATATCGTTCCCGCCCTCCCCACCGCCATTATGAAACCCTTGAGCGGTAGCGGTGCCCGCGGCATGATGATCGACGCCATGAAGACTCTAGGCCCTGACAGTTTCGCAGGCCGCCTGAGCTGCATGTTCCAGGGAGCCGCCGACACGACTTTCTACATCATCGCCGTGTACTTCGGTTCCGTAGGAGTAAAGAAGACCCGCCACGCTGTTACCTGCGCTTTAATTGCAGATGCGGCAGGCGTAATTGCAGCCATCGCAATCGCCTACCTGTTCTTCCCGCCTAACTAATTCGGAATTCGGAATTCGGAATTCAGATTTCGGAATTCGGATTTCAGAATTATTTCTAATAGAATCATAAGTCACCCTGAGCGAAACATCTAGTTCAGGATGACATTTTTTATTCACAATTATTTTGTTGCTTGCACGATAAGCAGAGCTAGGTAACCGATATAGACGGCTAAGAGAATAGCGCCGGCAATGCGGTTCAAACGACCATCGCCTTTACGCCTAAAGCCGAGTACAATCAAGGCGACCGTCAATGCAGTCATTAAAGGCATGTCGCGATAAGTGACCGCCTTTTCAATTTCATCCATCGGAGAAATAGTTGCCGCTAGGCCCACCACCGCAAGCGTATTGAACAAGTTCGAACCGATGATGTTGCCCAGAGCAATGTCGTTTTCGCCTTTACGGGCAGCGGCAATAGAGCTAGCCAATTCCGGGAGAGATGTTCCAATAGCGACAATCGTCAAGCCAATCAGAAGGTCGCTCACGCCAAGCGTACGGGCAATTTCGACAGCCCCCCAAACGAGAGCTCGAGAACTAGCCACCAGCAAGGCAAGCCCCAAGACAAGCCAGAAAATGGATTTGCCTAAGGAAGTCTGTTTTCCGGCGGATTCTTCTTCAACAGAATTTGATGCCTCGACCCTAGCCTTTTTCAATTCACGCCAAATGCTGTAAGCCATGACCAGCGCAAAGACAACCAGCAAAAGTACGCCATTCCAGCGCACCACGCTACCATCCCACACTAATGCAATAGAAAGCAACGACACAGCGATCAGAATCGGCAAATCACCGCGAATCACGGAGCGCTGCATTAGAATCGGAGAAATAAGCGCAGTCGCACCAAGGATCAAAGCGATATTTGCAATGTTACTGCCGTAGGCATTACCCAGTGCCAGTGCAGGATTCCCTTGAGAAGCCGATATAGCAGAAACCGTAAGCTCCGGAGCCGACGTTCCAAAGCCTACGATTACCATACCAATAAGGAGCGTGGACATGCCGCAGAATTCAGCAACACCTACGGCACCATCCACAAATTTGTCCGCACTCCAGACGAGAACGGCAAGGCCAATAACTACAGCAATAATTGCAAGAATCATATATTAGAACGGATAGACAGTAATTCCCAGATTCAGCGAAGAAGCATCCAGGTTCATGTTCATGTATTTGAGATGACCATCGTACAGGTCGGACACACCAAGGTTAGCCGCGATATCGAGCGAAAGGTAATCGTTCGCCATCACAGAGAAACCAAAGACAAATGCGCAATCCAGGCTAGAACGGTAATCGTCCATCAAGTCAATCTTGTTAGAATGCTTGACATCCTTGGAATCAGTATAGGAAATGCGAAGATCGTCTGCCAGCGGGACAGACATTTCTACACCGAGATCAAAGAAGATTCTAGAAGTAGCGGCCTTGAAGGTAAAGAGAACCGGCACATCGATCTTCTTCTGGGAGAATCTGAAGTTTGTCGGCACATCATTAATGTAGTACGATTCGCTAGCCTTGCTCTGTTCATAAAGAACACCGAGCTTGATACCCATGGTGTAAGAATTCAGCGGAATGATCGAGACAAGACCGGCTCTCCAGCTAATGCCATTGTACTGGTCGCTGTCCCAATCGTTACCGGCCAATTGGTAAGCTCCCACAGAACCGCGGGCACCAATCTTGAACTTCATCGGATAAAGCCCCCTGAGTTCGTCGAAGGAGACAGTGTCTTTGCCTTCGCGTTCGGCAACATAGACTGTACGAACGGGAACGCCATCTTCACGGGTATAAACAGTTTCGTAAAGGACCGTATTTCTTGCATCGCGGAATTGTTCAACCGCTCTAGCAGATGCTGCTGTTTTATCGGCATCGTCTGCACCACGAACAGCCTTCGGGGCTACAACCACGGCAGGTTCAGCGACCGGTTCTTCCGCAGGGGCGGCAGGCGCGACAGCTACAGCAGCGGGAGCGGCCTGTTCAGCAGGGGCTGCAGTTTGTTCAGCGGCAACGGGAGCGGCGGCATCTGCGCCACGAACGGCAACAGGAGCAGATTCTTCAGCAGGAACTGCGGCAGGAGCCTGTTCAGCAGGAGCAGCAGTTGCAGCAGGGGCGGCTGCGGGAGCCTGGGCAAAAGACATCGCCGAAAGGGCAAGAACGCTAAGAATACCAGTAAGTTTACGATTCATTTGAACCTCCATTTTTACAACTTCATTATAGCATTTTTTGAAGTAAATTGCAAAAGGACACCCCAAAAAAGTGACGAGGTGACAATAAAAAGGTATCAAGCGTCACCAAGAACCCGAAGCATAAGCCAACCTACTTCCGACTTCCTACCGCCTACTTCCTACTGTCTACTTCCTACTGCCAACTGCCTATATTTACTACATTTAAGGCATGAATCTGAATATCGTTTCTTCCGAAAATCTCAAAAACACTGACAGCAAGGCATACGCCCTGTTTTATGTCAAAGAATCTGTTCAATTTTCCACCGTTCTCTCCCCCGAAGGCGAAGAACAGGTCGAAACCATTCTGAAGGGCATGAAGGAAGGCCCCTTCGAAGACCTCGAATACTTAGAAATCGACGGTTGCAATACCATCTTTGTTGACGCCGCCAAGGAGCGCGGACTTTCCGCCCTCGACCACCTACGAATGGCCGCCTACCGCCTCGCCAAAAAGGCGATGAAGAAGCAGATTCCCTGCGTGAGCCTGTTCCTCGCCGACGCGGCCGATGAACAGTTCAAGGCCATTTTGCACGGCCTGCATTACGCCGACTACAAGTTCGATGCCTACAAGAGCAAGCAAAAGCCGAACTTCCAGGTGACCTACGAAATCGTCGCCGGCGAACATGTCAAAGAATTCAAGAAAATTGCCGAAGACGTGGCCGTAGAACAGAAGGCCATTACGCTTGCCAAGAACCTGATCAACACAAGCGCATCTGACCTCTACCCCGCCGAATTCGTGGAACGCGCAAAGACCGTCGCCAAGTACACCGAAGGCTTAAGCATCAAGGTTCGTAACATGAAGCAGCTCGAAAAGGAAGGCTTCATGGGCCACGTGACCGTCGGCAAGGGCAGCTCGCACGAGCCGCACATGATTACGCTCGAATACAAGCCCAGCAAGCGCACCTCCAAGGACCACTTGGTGATTGTCGGTAAGGGCCTCACCTTCGATACCGGCGGCCTCTGCCTGAAACCGCCTAAATCCATGCCCGAAATGATTAGCGACATGAGTGGTGCCGCGACCGCGCTCGCCGCCATCCAGGCCATCGCAACACTCAAGCTCCCGATTCGCGTGAGCGCCGTCTGCTGCCTCGCCGAAAATGCTATTGGCAATAAGTCGGTGCTGCCGGGAGACATCTTTACCGCCAAGAACGGCAAGACAGTCATGGTCGACAACACCGACGCCGAAGGCCGCTTGGTCTTAAGCGACGGACTTGCCGAAGCGGGCCTTATCGGGGCAACGCACATCGTGGACCTCGCCACCCTTACGGGCGCCATGGTCCGCGCCCTCGGCTACGCCGTCACGGGATTCTTCAGCAACGATGACGACCTTGGCCTCAAGGTGATCAACTGCGGCGAAGCCTGCTGCGAAAAGTTCTGGAGCATGCCGCTCGAAGAAGAATACGCCGACGCGCTCAAGGATCACTTCGCCGACCTCAAGAATACAGGCAGCGACGCAGGTGCCATTTCTGCGGCCCTCTTCCTCCAGGAATTCGTGCCCGAAAACACCGCCTGGACGCACTGGGATATTGCAGGCACCGCATTCGTCGACAAGAAGTGGAAATACACCGAATACGGCGCTACCGGATTCGGCGTGCAGACACTGATTCAACTTGCCCGCGAATTTAGCGCAGCCGAGTAAATTTCTATCTTTGAGACCGTATGAAGAACGTCGATACTATTGCAGTTTTGGACTTTGGCGGGCAGTACGCCCACCTGATTGCTAACCGCGTGCGCCGTCTGGGCGTGTTTACCGAAATCCACTCCCCCGCTGCCCCGGTCTCTGAGCTCGAAGGCGTGAAGGGAATCATTTACAGTGGCGGCCCCTGTAGCGTGTACGCGGCAGACGCACCGGAATACAATCCCGAAATTTTGGATCTGCCGGTGCCGAAGCTCGGCATCTGCTACGGTCACCAGCTCATTGCCCAGCAGTTGGGCGGGCATGTGGAACCGGGCAAGGTGAAGGAATACGGAATTGCCGACCTCATTGTGGGCGACGAAAAGTGCCCGCTTTTGAAGGGCCTCCCGAAAGCGAGCCCCATGTGGATGAGCCACGGCGACCAGGTCACGAAGCTCCCGGTCGGCTACAAGATCGTGGCCAGCACCAAGGACTGCGAAATCGCCGCCGTCGCATTCGATAGCGACAAGCCTGAACGCCAGATTTTCGGCATCCAGTTCCACCCCGAAGTCACGCACAGCAAGTTCGGCATGAAGTTGCTCGAAAACTTCGTGGACTTCACGGGTGCCAAGAAGACCTGGAACATGAAGAGCTACTTGCCGCTCATCACGCAGCGCATCAAGGACCAGGTCAAGGACCGCAAGGTTTTCTTGCTCGTGAGTGGCGGCGTGGACTCCACCGTGGCTTTCGTGCTCCTGAACCGCGTGCTCGGACCGGAAAAGGTCCTGGGTCTGCACGTGGACAACGGCATGATGCGCCTCGGCGAATCCCAGAAGATTATGGAATTCTTGAAGGCCGAGGGAATGAACAACCTCAAGGTCCGCGACGCCAGCGAACACTTCCTCGCGAAGCTCAAGGGCGTGACTGCGCCCGAAACCAAGCGCGGAATTATCGGCAAGGAATTCCTGACGGTGAAGGACGAGGAAATGGCGAAGCTCAACCTCGATCCGAACCAGTGGATGATGGCACAGGGCACTATCTACCCCGACACCATCGAAAGCGGCGGCACCAAGAACGCCGACAAAATCAAGACGCACCACAACCGCGTACAGGAAGTCCTGGACCTCATGGAAAAGGGCCTCGTGCTCGAACCGCTCGCCGACCTGTACAAGGACGAAGTCCGCGCCCTCGGCGAAGAACTCGGCATTCCGCACAACCTCGTATGGCGCCACCCGTTCCCGGGTCCGGGTCTCGGCGTTCGCCTGCTCTGCAGCGACGGTAAGCTCACCGACGATATGGTGAAGTTCGAAGATGTGAAGGACACCGCCGGTCAGTCCCTCGCCGACTACCTGAAGGCGAACAACATCGCTGGCCGCCTGCTCCCCATCAAGAGCGTGGGCGTGCAGGGCGACGGCCGTACCTACGCGCAGCCGTTCCTCATCACCACACCGGGCCTTAGCTGGAAAGATTGCGAAAAGTTCTCGACCGAACTTGCCAACCGCTTCAAGGCCATCAACCGCGTGATTTACCAGATCGGTAGCGTCGCTGACGAAGATCCGAAGCTCGTCGAGCAGTTCGCCACTCGCGAAAACTTCGATACACTCCGCAAGTTCGACAACATCTGCACCGAATTCCTGCAGGCAAACGACCTGTACGAAAAGATTTGGCAGATGCCGGTGGTGCTTGTTCCGCTCCGCACGGCAGGCAAGCCCTGCATCGTGATGCGCCCGGTGAACAGTACCGAAGCCATGACCGCAAACTTCGCCGAAATCGACCAGGGAATGCTGGCCGGACTCTGGCGCAAGTTCGAAGCAGAAGGTGCCGGCTCGCTGTGGTACGACGTGACGCACAAGCCCCCTGGAACAATTGAGTGGGAATAGTTGTCATGGCAGGCATTACATACGAAATAGACGACAAAGCAATTGTTGAACAGATTCGTAACGACGCGATAAACGCCGCTAAAGAACTTGTGGAAAAAGCTCACCTCACGGCGGGCCAGACTGTAGTTATCGGTTGCAGCACGAGTTCCACGCTCGGAAACGACATCGGGAGCCATTCCGTGCCCGAAGTCGGCAAGGCGATTTTCGAAGGGCTCTCGTCCGTGTTCAAGCCGCAGGGCATCTTCATCGCGGCGCAGTGCTGCGAGCACCTGAACCGAGCCATCATCATCGAGCGCGCGGCTGTCCCATTTGCCGAAATCGTGAACGTGGTTCCGCAGCCCAAGGCGGGCGGTTCTTTTGCGACAGCCTGCTACAGCGCCTTCGAGCATCCGGTCGCCATCGAACATATCAAGGCAGATGCCGGGCTCGATATCGGCGGAACGCTCATCGGCATGCACCTGAAGGAAGTCGCGGTTCCTGTACACATGCAGCAGACGCATATCGGCAAAGCTATTTTGATTGCGGCGCGCACGCGCCCGAAATTCATCGGCGGAGAACGCGCCCACTATGACGAAAGTCTCAAGGACGGCTACCCGAAATTCTAAAAAAAAACGAATATTCCAAATTGGAGTAAGAAAATCGTAATAAATAGGGACTATTTTCAAGGGAAAGTCCCTTTTCCTGTTTTCTTTAGTTAAATTGAACATAAGACAACAGGAGAAAAAGGTCGTGGAGCATAGCGAACCAAAAATGATGCAACCCATGGGAGCGGGCCCAAGCACTTCAATTTTCGAGAAAGAAGACTCGATTACAGGCCTTAATTTTGTGGCATGGTTCTTTGCCCAAACCCAAAAAGACCCCAACTTTTACCCTCTTGAAAGATCGACCATCACGTTCTTTAACGTGATGAATTTCAAGACGATTAACCAAAGATTCTCATACCAAGGCGGAAACGAATACCTCTGCAGGTTCAGGGACGAACTCCAAAAGCTTTTTGAAGGTGAAAAAGTTTTACGTGCAGGGGCTGACCACCTGGTGGTCATCAGTCTCAATCTCTCTGTCGAAGAAATCGCCCTACGAATCAAGCTTTTGAACAAAGCGATGACGAGTTACGAAAAAGGGCTCCGCAACCAAATCAAGGCAGGCATCTATATCGCCGACGGCACCCCACAACAACCCATTGTCATGATGGACCGAGCCTCCCTCGCCTGTCGAGAAGTCCATGGCATTTTTAACAGGGAATACGCCGTCTTTGACGAGGAACTCAACAAAAAACACGAACAGAAACAATATGTGTTGGAACACTTTGACGAAGCCTTCGAAAAAGGATTTTTCAAGGTGTATTACCAACCGATTTATCGAACACTGAACAAGAAAGTCTGCGGCTACGAGGCCCTTGCCCGATGGATCGATCCCAATCGGGGCATGATTTCACCCCTCATCTTTATCGAAGTTCTTGAAAAGGTCCACCTGATTCACAAACTGGATGCCTACATTATAGACCAGGTTTGCAAGAACCTTCGCGACGACATCGATGGCGGATACGCCTACCAACCCATTTCGGTCAACCTTTCGAGACTCGACTTTGAACTGAGCGATATCAAGAAAGTCGTTGATAACGCCGTCGCCAAATATAATGTTCCCAAGGAATACATTGTATTGGAAGTCACCGAAAGCGCTTTCGCGTCGGATCAGGAGAGCCTTGGAGATATAATCCACTGTTTTAGAGAGGACGGCTACCAAGTCTGGATTGACGACTTCGGTTCGGGATACAGTTCTTTCAATAACCTGCAAACTTACGATTTCGACTTCCTCAAGATAGACATGAACTTCCTCAGGAACTTCGACAAGACCCCGAAGTCCAAGGTGATTATCGCCTCTATCGTTGACTTGGCGAAAAAGCTCGGCATTCACACTCTGGCCGAGGGTGTCGAAACCGAAGACCAGTACGAATACCTGAAGAGAATAGGTTGCGAGCTGATTCAAGGTTACTATTTTGCCAAACCCATGCCCATTGACGACTTCCACAATAAACGGGCAGAGCTGTGCGGTTTTGAAACAAACGAAACGCCTGCAGAACGTCGCTACTATGACGACATGGGCAGAATCAATTTCCTGGATAACTCTCCGCTCACAAGAAAGCGCATGGATGTCACAAACGAAATTCCCATTGCACTTATCGAAGGCGAAAACCGAGTTTACCGCACGATATTTGCCAACAAGGCGTTCTACCAGGAAATCAGATCCTTTGGTGCAAACGACATCAATGAAGTGCTCAGCTTGCTTACTCCCGAAAGTGCCCTATATTGTTTCAAGCGACTCGTTTACTCCGAAGAATATAACGAAACCGTTGAATATAACCTGATATTGAACAATTCCGTGGTGAAAACGAAGGTCCGCTTTTTGTCGCGTATGGGCACAAAAGCCGTTTACGCGTTCATGGCGAAAAACATTTCTGCCCACGAAAAAAAGTGACTTTTTGAGGTTTTTAACGACAAAAGTCTCCCAAAACGGGGGACTTTTTCATTTTCGCCCCCAAAATATGCAATATTTTTAACTTTTTTCAAAAAAAATCTCCCTTTTTACAAAAAAATTTATAATATAGCGGTAAAGAATACGAAAACGCCTTCACCAAGGAGAAAATATGGCTGGAAAGAAGAGCAAGAACGCGCTGGATGACGATCCGATCATTCCGAACGACGACCTCGAAATGGAAGAAGCTTCCATCTTCGAAGAAGAGGACGACGATTCCGAAGACAAGGGCATTGACGAAATCCTCGGCGGTGCAACTCTTGGCCGCGCCGCGGGCGACCTCGACGGCTGGGGCAGCTCCGAATATGAGGATAATTAAGCGAGGACAACTAATTTCTCGTGAACCGCGAGGAACTTAAAGAGAAATACGGCAAAAAACGAGTGCCCCACGAGTGGCGGGGCACCGATTTCTTGTCTACTCTCGTAACAACCTTCTTTGGCTCGGGCATGTCGCCCAAAGCCCCAGGCACCATGGGAAGTTTGGCTGCTACTATTGTCGCCTACCCCATGGCCTTTTTAGCGGTAAAAACATTTACCCCACTAACGAGCCAGTCGATTGAGCCCTACTTTTTATCCTTTAATCCGTTCTTTTTAATTGCAGCCATCGTTGTCTTTTTTGGGGCTATTCCCTTCGTAAACAAGGCAATGAAGGATACCAGCACCGAAGATCCGGGCTGGATTGTGATTGACGAAGTCTGCGGTATTTTTATGACGTTCGCCTTCGTTAATCCACAATGGATTATTGGTTTTCCTTATATTATATTGCCTCTTGGATTCGCATTATTCCGCTTTTTCGATATTCTTAAGCCACTTGGAATCCACCGCTTCGAAAAATTTCCCGGGGCATGGGGAGTGATGGCGGACGACCTTCTCGGCGGAATTTACGCAGGCATTCTGCTATTCATGGCATATATAGCAGGGATAGTAGGCTTAATAATCGCATTCGCCGCATTTGGTGGCACCCCAAGCTAGTAAAAGGCCGACGACTTGTTTCTACAAGCCTTTAGTAATTCTTGAGGCAGCGCACGGAATACATGTTGCTGCTAATATCAAAATCCATCGTGAAGTCGCCCGGAGGGGCCAAATGCCAGCCGTAGGCGTCCCCCTCTTCGCTGGTGGCGCTCCAGAAATGGGCCGATTTGCCTAAATCCATGAATGTATCGGTAGCCTTGCCCGCAGGCACCACATCGAAGCCGTAGCGGTCGGAGCCGTCCCACTTGTCCCGCGACTTGAGGCTCACCCAAGCGGCCTCCTTGCCGTCACTGTCTTCGATGACCGTGCGGAATCGTTTCCATTCGTCGTTTTCGGGGAGGTGCCAACCCGTAGGACATGCCTTCTTTGCCATCTCAAAATTATAGAGACGGCCGTACTTTGCGCAATTCTCTGAATTGTTGTCGTAGCAGGCGCTCCCTTTCACATTGAACGCAAGATTTTCGGCCATCCAGACGCGGGTCCCAATAACAACCGTCCTGTAGGTGTGTCCGTCGCGCGCATCGTGGAATGTTCCCGTCTGCGGAAGCGCAAAAGAAAGCGTCGCCAGAGCAAGGGACAAGAAAGCAAAAAATTTCTTCGAAAAAAGCATAAGACGAAAATAGAAAAAATGCCACTCGTTTTTGCATTATAAAATTAAAAATCGCTTTAGAACAAAATTCGCCCAGTAACGAGCAAAAAAATCGCTTTAGAACCGAGCAAAACGCGAAACGCGAGCCGAAGCTGTATAAAACATACAGCGAGAGCTCGCGTGACAAAGTATTGCGATGTGTTATAAAGCGATTTTACACTTTTAATTCGCCGGCGTCGATAGAATCCCATGCCGGGATCGCTTCAATCGCCGGGCGGACTTCTTCGGTCACGAACTTCACAACCTGTCCCGGAGCGCGCCCCACGAACTTGCGGAGGTCGAGGATTTCCTTGAGCTTCGCTTCGGTGATGCCGAGCTTCTGGAACTTTTCGTTCTTCAGCACGCGTTCGAGCAAGTCGTTGTCCTTGCCCTGTTCCTTGACGACCTTGCCCGCTTCCATACTCATCACGCGGATTTCTTCGTGGAGTTCCTGACGGTCGCCGCCATTCTTCACACCTTCCATGATGATGTTTTCGGTAGCCATGAACGGGAGTTCGGCCATGATGCGCTTTTCGATAACCTTCGGATAAACGACGAGGCCGTTGGTGACGTTCTCGGCGATGATGAGCATGGCATCCATAGCGAGGAATGCTTCCGGAATGGCGAGGCGCTTGTTGGCGCTATCGTCGAGGGTACGTTCGAACCACTGGGTTGCCTGGGTGAAGGCGGTGCTGTTCACCTGGGCCATCACGAAACGGGCCAGGGAGCAAATGCGTTCGCTGCGCATCGGGTTACGCTTGTAAGCCATGGCGCTGGAACCGATCTGGGTCTTTTCGAACGGTTCTTCCACTTCCTTCACACCCTGCATAAGGCGCATGTCGGTCGCGAACTTGTGCAAGCTCTGAGCGATGGAGCTGAGCACCTGGTTCACACGGTTGTCCCACTTGCGGGTGTAAGTCTGGCCGGTGATTGTGAGCACCCGCTTGAAACCGGCCTTGGCGGTCACGCGGCGGTCCAGTTCCATAATCTTTTCTTCGTCGCCGTTGAACAGGTCCATGAAGCTAGCCTGCGTACCGGTCGTACCCTTCACGCCGCGGAACGGAAGCACTTCGATGAGGAAGTTCAATTCTTCGAGGTCGATGAGCATGTCCTGGAGCCAGAGGCAGGCGCGCTTACCCACGGTCGTGAGCTGGGCGGCCTGGAAGTGCGTTGCACCGAGCTGGGCCATGTCCTTATATTCCATCGCAAACTTGGAAAGCTTGTCCATCACGCGGCAAAGACGCTTGCGCACGAGAATCATAGCCTGCTGCATCTGGATAAGGTCGGTGTTGTCGCCCACGAATGCAGACGTTGCACCGAGGTGGATGATGCCCTTAGCCTTCGGGCACTGCACGCCGTAAGCGTAAACGTGGCTCATCACGTCGTGACGGCGGCGCTTTTCTTCTTCTTCGGCGACTTCGAAGTTGATGTCCTTTTCGTGGGCCTTCAGTTCGTCCACCTGCTCCTGCGTAATCGGGAGGCCGAGTTCCATTTCGGATTCGGCGAGGTAAATCCAGAGCCTCCGCCAAGTCTGGAACTTGTACTGCGGGCTGAAGATGAAACTCATTTCCTTGCTAGCATAACGCTTGATAAGCGGGCTTTCGAATTGATCACGCATGATTTTATCCTTTTTTTAGTTTTACACGCTAAAGATAAAAAAATGTGTGATGTGTAATGTGTAATGTGTGATGTGAAATGAACAATTAGCCATTTCACATTTCTCATTTACTTGAACTCGGGAGCGATAGTCAAAATCAGGTTCACGCCATGCAGACCGTGGAAACCGAATTGGACACGGAACAGGTACATATTGGGCATACGGACGCGAATACCGAAGCCCCAGGAATTGTAATAATGGTCCAGGCTCCACTTGTCTATTTTCGGAGCAATCAGGGCATATTCATCAAAGAGTACGCCATCGACCAAGCGGTCTACCGGCCAGCGGTATTCCATGCTCAAAGTCATCAGGTTATGGGTTGTCCACTTATCGCCGTAACCGCGCAAAGGAGACCTTGCGTTCAACGTGATAAACGCATTGTGCGGGGCACCGCCCTCTTCGACTTCCCAAAGGTTCATCATGCGGTATTGAACCGCTATGACGCGGCGTTCAAAAAGCGTATTGCGCACCTGTTCCGGACGCCACACGCGAACCGCCTCGTCCCACGAAAAGTCCGTATAGAACCTGCGGTTTTCGCGCCCTTCTTTTGCCGAAAGCACGTATTTTTTCGCATTTCCCAAATAAAAGTAATGCTGGAAAATAAATTCCGTGATAATGAAATCGTGGTTCAAGCCACCGTCCTTGAGGACTTTATCCTGGTCTTCTTCAGGCGTGATTCCCAAATCTTCGTAGCGGACACCGGAATATTCACCTACGATTGTATAATTGCCGTTCAGCACAATACGGGAGCCGCGCGAGGGCGCATACGGGCAATCCAGATTGTCATAGACAAACGAAAGACCAATCGGAATTTGCATTACATTCTGATAAAGACCTCTGTCTTCTATTTTGTATTCGTCGCTAACCAAGATTGAATCTTGAACATCGGGATGACTGGCGCGACTAAAATACAGCGAAGTAGAAAGTTCCGCATTCCAGTTCGAGGTATATGCAATCGGAGCCCCCAAGCGCCAGCTAAACTGGAAGCTGGAATCGGGCTGCAGGTAATTACTCTTTGTTTCGGGAATGGTAAAACGGCTGTCTCGGTCTAAATCGATGTCGTAACGGAAACCGCCAAAGAAGCGTGTTCCAAACAGGGATTGCTTGTTATAGCGAGCCGTGAAGCTTGCATCGCCGTTGGCGTAGTACTCCCCTTGCAGCACCAAGTAGTCTCGATTGAAAAATACACTACGATGGCGGTAATTCGCACCGACCATAGTTCGCGAACCCGGCTTGAAATTGAAGCTCGGGTAAATCATGATTTTGTAATCTTCGCCAAAAGAAATCAATTCTACAGACTTCTCAATAATACCGTTCTTGATGGCGTAGTCCACGGGCTTTGCCACCGGGTAAATCAGGCCGTTCAGGAAAGGCTGGATTATATATTCAAGCGGCCACGACATGGCCGATTTTTCTGGCGCTTGCTCGGTAGAATCCGAAGGAGTTTCGTCTTCTGCATAGGCATATACCGCGCCAAATAAGCATAGCGCAACAACAACCCAAACAAAGAGACTTTGCGACTCCCTTTTTATCATGCCTACAATTTAGTTTAATAATTTGAACAAAGAATATAATAGTTATATTATTTATATGTTTTCGGCTTTCGCCAAATTGATTCGAAAGATTGCCCATTATCCTAAAGCGATGATCGGGTTGTTTCTTGTCGTTACACTTGCATGTATTTACCCCATCGAAAATCTCCGTTGGGAAATCCAATTGCAAGACACTCTGAAAGGACATGAAGTCGAAGCCGATTACCAGTCAATCGAAAATGCATTCGGCGGACTCGGAAGTCTGACGATTGTCATTCAGTCCAAGGACAGTACCGCCAATTTCAAGTTTGCCCAAAATCTCGCGAAATACCTTGAAGACGACCCGCAGGTTCATTACGCCGAATATGCGACCGATCTGGATTTTTTCAAGAAAAACAAGCTTTTATACGCAAGCGAAAACGATCTGGACCAGGTCATCGAAAAACTGGACAGTCTAAGGTCCGCCGAAATCAACAAGCACAATCCCCTCCTGGTCGACCTGACCGATAGCAACCAGGCTCCGGCTGACGCGCCTGCACGCGACACAATCGAAATCATTTCGCAAATCGAGTCCAAATATTTCAAAAGTCTGCAACAGGATTTTTCAAACCAGCAAGGGTCTATCCGCGTAGTCGACGTCTACCCCACCACATCGGTTTCGGACTTGCAGGCTAACCGTGAACTTTTGCGAAAGGTCGAAAAATTTGTCGAAGACAACGGAAAGGGCATTAACGTCTACTATACCGGGAAAGTCTACGATTCCATTAAAGCCGGAAAGGCGTTGCTGCCCGAAGCAAAGTTTGCCGGCGGAATGGCCGCTCTCATCATCCTCGTTTTATTGATTATCAACTTTTACAGGCAACCGCAGCTGATTTTTATTTCAGCGATTCCGCTTGCCATTCCGACTATTTTTACGCTCGCCTGTGCGTACCTGCTGTTCGGACGAATCAACCTGTTCACGCTTTCGCTTGGGCTTTTGCTACCGGGGCATGCCTGCCAGGTTCTAACGCATGTCTACACCAGGTACTTCCATGAACGCGAACAGAAGCTGAGTCCCGCCCTCTGTATCGAAAGCGCCCTGTTGGGAATTGGTCCTGTGGTTGCAGCCTCTTCGCTTGTCATGGCAAGCCTGTTTAGCGCCTTTATTCTAGTTCCTCTGCCCGGACTTCGCGAATTCGGAATTCTCGGTGCCATCGGAAGCCTACTCAACCTGATGGTCTGCCCGCTGTTGACCGCTTCGCTCTTGCTGCTCCTGCAACAAAAGAAGCCCTTTGACATCAGTTTCAGCAGCATCACCCCCAATCACCGTAAGCGCCTGTTTTCGTTCAAGACTAACTGGATTATCATTGTCGTTATCAGTATTGTAAGTGCGGTCGCATGGCTTTACAGCGGCACGAACCTGACCTTCCTCTACGATTTCAAGAAGACCGAAATGCAATTGGAAGAACGCGAAGCGAGAGCCTTGATTGCAGAAACGGGCTTTTCCACCTACGATCCGATTATCGTCATGCTCCCCGATTCGTCTTACAACGATGACCTGGTTGAAAACTTTGAGCACTTGCAAAAGAAAGGTCGCCTCAAGGACCTTGGCAAAATCTACACGCAATACCAGTTCATGCCCAAGGTCAGTGTCGAGAAAAAACATAAAATCGAAACGCTGAAAAAACTGATTTCGGAAGATGTTCTTTCTAGGCTTAGCCCCAAGGATAGCGCCTCCATTGTCGAGATGTTCGATAATTACGAAAACGAAGTCAAAGACTTTGTTTTGTCCGAAAACATACGTCGCAAGTTTGCAGACAAAAAAGACAATCCGGGCGTATTCGCCTTCATTATTCCCAGTTCCGACCCGAACAACGGACTCACCTGCCGCCACATTGCAAAGCAGTTGCTGCAGCTTGACGGAATCCACGACAAGACCTTCAAGATTTGCGGCACACCGATTTTGAGAGCCTCGCTCCTGGACACCATTCTCGGAAACATCAACAAGTCCATACTCTTGGGCACCGTACTGCTCTGGATCATTCTCTTGATGTTCTACAACAAATTGAGCCGCGCGTTCTTTACCTTGCTGCCGTCGCTATTTGCCATGAGCTGGGTAACCATTCTGGTTCACGTGTTCAACATCCAGATTTCGGCATACAGTTCTATCGCGTTTGTCCTCTTGATTGGCGCCAGTGTTGACGGATCATTGCAACTTTGGTCTTCGTACTACGAAAAGCAAGGCGGAAATGCTTGGAGTGTTTTGCAAACGAAATTGATTTCTGTCATGATTGCGCAGGGCGCTTCGTTTATCGGTGCAATCGCCATGCTGTTCTCGTCACACCCGGGAATTAACGGCATGGGCCTCATTGCAGCGCTCGGACTTATTTGCATCTTTATTTCGCATTTTACCATTTACCCCTTGGTGGCCAGCACCTTGGACGCCTACCGCATTTTGAAAAAGGCTAAACTCAGACATGAAAGACTTATCCACAAGAACTCTTAATATCGCCGCTTCTTTAACCGTCGCCATCGACACCTTGGCAAAACAGATGATTGCCGACGGCAAGGACGTCGTAAGCCTCGGCGCCGGCGAACCCGATTTTCCGACTCCGACCCCGATTCAAGATGCCGCCTGCAAGGCCATTCGTGAAGGCAAGACTCGCTACACCGCCCCCGTGGGCATTCTGGAAGTCCGCAAGGCCGTTGCCGAAAAGCTGAAGGTTGAAAACGGTCTGGACTACAAGCCCGAACAGATCATTATGACAAGCGGCGCAAAGCATGCCGTATTCAATTCCCTCGCAGCGCTCGTAAACGAAGGCGACGAAGTGATTATCCCGGCCCCGTACTGGGTGACATACCCGGAACTGGTGAAATGGCTTGGCGGAAAGCCGGTGATTGTGAACACCAAGATTGAAGACGGATTCAAAATCAAGCCCGAAGCCTTGAAAGCGGCCATTACTGCAAAGACCAAGGCGATTCTCTTGAACAATCCCTGCAACCCGACAGGAGCTGTTTACAGCAAAGCCGAGCTGGAAGCCCTTTCAAAAGTAATTGTCGAAAGCGACATTTACTGCATTTCGGACGAAGTGTACGAATACTTCACCTACGACACGGAATTCTGCTCTGCAGCAGCACTGCCCGGCATGGCCGAGCGCACCATTGTGATTAACGGATTCTCCAAGTCGCACTGCATGACAGGTTGGCGTATCGGTTACGACGCCGCTCCTGCAGAAATCGCAAAGATTATCGGAAAAATCCAGGGACAGGCCACGCACCACCCGAGCAATGTGGCGCAGTATGCCGCCCTCGGTGCCTTGCAGATGGACAAGAGCAATGTTCTCGCTATGCAGGCCGCCTTCCGCAAGCGCCGCGACTACATGCTCAAGCGCACCGCCGAAATTTTGCCGGAACCGTGCCGCGCCCCCGAAGGAGCCTTCTACCTGTTTGCGCCCGTCAAGAGTTTCTACGGCAAAAAAACGCCCGCAGGCAAGGTAATTGACGGATCCATCGATCTTTGCGAATACCTGTTGCAATCCCAGGGTCTCGCCATTGTGCCGGGAGCCGCCTTCGGTGACGACAGCTGCGTGCGATTCTCTTATGCCGCAAGCGACGAGACCTTGCAGAAGGCATGCGACCGATTTATAAGGGGACTGAGCAATCTAAAATAACTATCGTGAAATGTGAAATGTGAAATGTGTGATGTGTAATTAAAAATCCATCAAACATCTCTCATTCAACATTTCTCATTCCTCATTAACCAAATGCAGTCGTTTAGAATAGTCACTCCGCAAATTGGCGAGCCGTTTACCATCGGTCGCAAGCCAGATAACTCTCTGGTACTGGACAACCCGATGGTTTCGCGCTACCATGCGGTGCTGGAATTCGAAGGCAAGCATTGGAACCTAAAGAACCTCACGCAGAACAGCGTGACACAAGTCAACGGAAACGATGTCGAATCGGCAGAACTTGAAGATGGTGATACCATTCAGATTGGCCCGATGCAGCTCCGTGCGACCCTCAAACGCGGGCACTTGCAGCTTTTGCTGATGGAATCGGTCGAGCGCGACTTGGTGCAAACCAAGAGTCTGAATAGCGCTTGGGAATCTCTCGACAGCCTGCACATGGATATTCCTGAAGGCACTAGCGCAAGACTCCATGCCGGAAAAGCCGAAATCAGCTTTAATGACAAAATTGTCAATACGCAAGGGAAATCCACCCGATTGATTCAGTTGGAAGAAGGCCGAATGATTCGCCTGCCGGGCTGCACCATGAGCTACGCGCAGGGCGAACTCACTTGCAAGAACTTGCCGCTCGGATTCGATGTCGAAATCGAAAACCTGGATGTCTTTGCCGGAAAAAAACAACTGCTTTCGGGCATTGACTTTAAGCTGCATGCAGGAGAAATCCTCGCCATCATCGGACGTTCGGGCCAAGGCAAGTCGACCCTTTTGCGCTTGCTGCAGGGCAAGCATAAGAGCGGTAACGATTCCTTTGTAAGCATCGGAAAGCTCGATTACCGCAACGAAGAAATCCGCAAGCATATCGCCTTCTTGGAGCAAGATCCAGAACTGCGCCGCGACTTGACCGTTAAAGAAACGCTCTTGGACGGAGCGCGGGTCGGAATGTCCAAGATCGATTTCAAGCGCAATGCGACTGGGCGACTCGAAAAGTTCGGCGAACTTTTCGGGCTGAGCGCAAGGCTTGACAACCCCATTCGCACGCTCAGCGGCGGCGAATGCCGCCGAGTCGCCCTTGCTAAAGAACTCATGGGAAATCCGGGCCTGATTGTACTCGACGAACCGCTTTCTGGCCTCGATCCTTACAACTCCAAGATTCTTTGCACGCACTTGAAGCAGCTCGCCTTTCTCGGGCACACAATTATCTTGACCACGCACAGCTACGAAGCGCTTGAAATCGCCGACAAGGTTCTTGTGCTGCACCAAGGCAAACAGGCTTTCTATGGCACCCCCAAAGAAGCTTACCGCTATTTTGACAGCGAAGATCCCGAAACGATTCTCACGAACTTGAACGACGACACGGCTTCTAACTGGCAAACCATTCTACAGAACCGTGTCGGTCCCGTAAGAAACACCTCGGCTCTCGAAGCGTTGGTCCCCAGTTTTTTCCCGAAGACCAAACTGTCCCCCGTTTTCCTGTACAAGATTGCAATCACCGCAAGGCAATGGTTCCGGGACAAAGGCAAATTCCTCACGCTTCTCTTGCAGCCGCTCATTATCGGATTCCTGTTCTCGCAAATATTCTCGGACGCCACATCGCTTTGGATTGTCGCGTTTGCAATCATACTCTCGGCGAACTGGCTTTCGCTTTCACTCTCGATCCGGGAAATCGTACAGGAAAAAGAAATCTTGCAGGCAGAATTCCGCAAGGGAGTCCCGATTCTTCCGACCATTTTGGCCAAAGCGATTCTCCCCACAGCGGTCGCCTTCATCCAGACCTTTATCGTTTTTGCCTTTGTCGGATTCCGTACGCATATCTGGCCCTCTCCCCTACCGCTTTTGGCCGTGATTTTGCTGATGGTTCTGCCGCCTGTTGCCGTAGGCCTTGCCGTAAGCTCGCTTTCTAAAAACGCCGGGCAAGCAAACGCCATGCTCCCGCTCTTGATTATTCCGCAGGTCGCCTTGGCCGGAGCCCTGGTGCCCTTGGACCAAATGCAAGCTATCGGGCGCATTCTTTCGACCATTATTTGGTCCCGCTACAACCAGGCAAGCCTTTTAAACCTGCTCCTAGAGCGCAAAGACGCTATCGAAAACACAATCCTTGCCCTCGGCATCACATTATGTTTTTATATTGTGGTTGCAATAAAACTAAACTGGTCTAAGAAAGCAAAATGATCGCCCCGCAAAAGTCTGAAGTATTTCCGCGTCCTTTTAACGAAAACTACGACCTCATTGGCACCCTCGGTAAGGGGGGCATGGGAAATGTTTACAAAGCCCTAGACAAAAGGCTCGGACGCGAAGTCGCATTCAAGATTTTGGACGCATCTTCCGATGAAGAAGCGATCAAGCGTTTCTATATGGAAGCGCAGGCAATGAAGGAACTGGACCACCAGAATATCGTTCACGTATTCGACTTCGGTCAAGAAAAGAACCAGCTCTTTATTGCCATGACTTATGTGGAAGGCATTAACCTTGCCGACATTCTGCACAAGAAGGAACAGCTTTCGTTCGAAGCAATCGAAGTCATTATCCGCCAGATTGCACGCGGACTTCTTTACGCTCATAGCAAGGGCATCGTTCATCGCGACGTAAAACCCTCGAACATCATGCTTACCCGCGACAACCGAGTCTACATCATGGACTTCGGCATTTCCTACATCCAGGAAATGGAAAAGGACAGACTCACGCGCACGGGCATGACCATGGGTACCCCCGAATACATGAGCCCTGAACAGTGCCACGGCGACAACGTGACCATTCAGTCTGACATTTACAGCATGGGCGTGATCCTTTTCGAAATGACCTGCGGCCGCCTCCCCTTCGAAGGCAATCGCCCGGTAGAAATCGCCTTGAAGCACGTTCAGGAACAGCCGCCAGCACCAGAACTTTTCCGCAAGGACATGCCCCCCGGACTTTCGAAGTTGATCCTCAAGTGCTTAAGGAAAAAGCTGAACGAACGTTTCCATGACATGCAGGAATTCCTGGACGCCTGCGACCAGGTGTTCCCTACCGAAAAGACGGTACAGCGCCCCACCATGGGCCACACGCCGCTCCGCCGCCGCACGGCATCGATTGCCGAAATGGCAAACATCATCACGCCGCGCGCCCGCATGCTCCAAAAGAAGCTCACGGCTCTTGCCATCTTCATTTTCCCGCTCATCATCATGCTCCTAATTTTGCTGATGCTGACGCACAAGCCCGAAAGTACCTTGCGTGAACTGGAATGGAGCGAAGCTCTTGGCAACTACGAAACCAAGGCTCTCGAAATTGACGAAAGCAACGGCTACCCGCTCAAGAACTTGAACGACAACGACCTTAAGACGGCATGGCTCCACACGATGCCGCAAAAGCCGCAGAATCCGGTACTCACGCTCTACTTCGACGGTAACGCCATCGTGACGCATTTCGGCATCGCTATCGGTTACCAGAAATCCGTAGACGACGCCTTCGGCGACCGTTTCCGCATTTTCAAGAAGCCGAAGATCGTAACGCTCGAAACCAAGGACGGATTCAAGCAGAAAATCAAGCTTGAAAACATCCGCGGAATGCAGTACCCGAATATTCAGGCAATGGAAACCAGCGAACTCAAGGTTTACCTGGATGAAGTCTACGATGGAGAAAACGAAGACTTCGCCATTTCTGAAATTCGCCTGTTGGGCATGGAACTGCCCTAATTTAATTCAGAGTTCGGAGTTCGGAATTCGGAGTTGGAGTTTGAACTCGGAATTCAGATTTCGGAGTTCAGATTTCAGAGTTCGGAGTTGGAGTTTGAACTCGGAATTCAGATTTTGGAGTTCAGATTTCAGAGTTCGGAGTTGGAATTATAATTCGGAATAAAATCGGGCTCATTTTTCACATTTTTCTAAAAACTGGCGTATATACATAGAGACACTCTTCAAAAAGGAACTCTATGTTTAACAACATGTCTAAAGCATCCAATCGGCCCAAGGGTAACTACATCGAAACACTCGCGTCGGCCTACCTAAGCCGCGAAGGCTACCAGATTCTCGCCCGCAATTACGCCTACATGGGCGGAGAATTGGACATTGTCGCCCGCGACGGAGAGACACTCGTCTTTGTTGAAGTCAAGTCCGTGTGGAACAACCAGCAAGGAAATCCGGCCGCCCGCGTAAACACCCTAAAGCAAAAGAAAATCTGGAAGACCGCCTGCCATTTTATAGCCACACAAAAAGAGCATGCACCTTTAGGCTTTGACACGCCTTCTCGCTTTGACGTGCTGACAGCAAGAGCCTACCAAAAGCCCCTGCAGTTCGTGCACTACAAAAACGCCTTTGAAGGCACGCAGGTAATCCCGCAGTTATAATGTGAGATGTGTGATGTGAGATGTTTAATTACACATCACACATTCCTCATTCCACATTGCACTACTCTACTTCGTCGAGGAGCACAACAGGAATATCCGTCATGTCGCGGAAGGCTGTACAATCCGTCAGAATGCAGTCGGCACCGCAAACGTAAGCGGTTGCCAAACGCATGGATTCTTCGGTTGAAAGATTCTTCGCCGCAAGTTCGGCCGCCTTCACGGCAATCTCGCCCGTGACTTCGCAAGCCTTGACATTGCGGGAATGTTCAAAGAATTCGCGGTACTGACGCGACAGAAGACCTTCGCCAGCGGCAAAGGCTTTCTTCGAAAGTTCAAATAAAGTAACGTTCGATACCAAAATGGTCAAGTTATTTTCGTAGGCAAAGTCAAGAACCGAAGACACCACCGGATAATAATCCGGGTGCATCTGTAGCAAGCGCACCACGGCACCTGTATCCAGAAAGAGGACTCTCGACTTTTCTAGCGCCTTATTCATAGATTTCCATGTAGGCGATATCTTCGCGCATGCCGGCACGAACCATCTTGAATCGTTCTGCCTGCGGGTAGAAGTACCAAATCATCCACTCGCCCGCCATATCGGTACGCTTGGTCTTGATGGCAATGGGCTTTTCGCCGTTATAGAAATCGCGCTTGTGCGGAATCACGTGTTCGAACGGGCGGTAAGTATGGACATCTTCACCGGCGACGCGTTCAATGAATCCATTGCCGCCCTTACTCCAGGTAATGGTCACGACTCCGTTGTCGTCCTTGACTTTTTCGCAACTGTCGAAGCCGCTCCCGCACCACAGGTACTTCTTGTACTTGAAGCTCTGTTCGGGCATATTGAAGGTTTCTACCGTGCGGCGATTACCCTTGTAGTTGCTGTATTCGCCTTCCAGCTTGTACTTGCCGGAATTATATTCGGCGCAACCACGCTGGGCAACCCTCACCTTACGGTCTGCAACGGCGATATCTACCGTACAGCCTTCTTCGGAATAAGTCAAGCGGGCATGTCCGTTTGCCTCGCGGAGTTCCAAATTACTGGCTTCGAGTTCAGCACGGTAGCCGAACGGACCATTCTGAATGACAAACGAGAAGTAGCGGGGATTGGTCGGAGACTTCTTGAGGAACACGCTACCGGTAGAGGATGCATATTCACCGCTCAAGTCCATGGACGCCTGTTGGAACCGGGCGAGGTCGGCGCGTTTGACCCAAACTTCACCCAGCTTGCACTGGATAGGAACAAAGCGGGGCGGTTCCTTGGGTTCGACCTTTTCCCAAATCGTAACGCGACGCTTTTTCACCTTGATTTTGGGGCGTCCCTTTTTGTCTTTTTTGACATTGCCCTTGCGGTCTTTAACTTGAATTGTATCCCTAACGACCATGACTTTTTTTACAGAATCCATGGGAAGCGGAAGTTCCCGAATTTGGTCTGTAAAGACAAGCGAACCTGCAGGAGAATTTTCATCAATGCCATTAGCGGATTTCTTATAAACTGTCAAAGTTTCCTGAGCAAACGAAAATGTGCAACAGAGCGAAATTAAAACCGTAAAAAAATGAATTTTTTTCAAAACTTAACCTCTTTGTGGGAGTAAAGTTAACTTTTTATTGTTGAAAGAAGGAATATTTTGCTAAAATTTAACATGTGGAATATATAAAGGAGTTCCTTTTATGAAGAAGATGTTTATCGCCTCTTGCATTATGGCCGCAGCCGTATTTGCTGCTCCGGCAGCAAAGGCCCCTGCAGCAGCCCCCGCCACTGCAGCCCCGGCAAAAACTGCTGAACCTGCAGCCGCTCCGGCAAAGACTGAAGCCAAGGCCGAACAGCCGAAGGCTGACGCCAAGGCCGCCGCTCCGGCTAAGACCGAAGCCAAGGCAGAACAGCCAAAGGCTGACGCCAAGGCCGCCGAACCCGCCAAGGCTGAAGCAAAGCCTGCTGCAGAAGCGAAGGCAGAACAGCCGAAGGCCGATGCAAAGGCTGAAGAAACGAAGGCCGCCGAAGCCCCGAAGGCAGAAGCTAAGGCTGAACAACCGAAAGAAGAAGCCAAGGCTGAAGAAGTGAAGCCCGCCGAAGCCCCGAAGGCAGAAGCTAAGGCTGAACAGCCGAAAGAAGAAGCCAAGGCCGAAGAAGTAAAGGCAGAAGAAGCCGCTCCGGCAGCCGAAGTCGCCGCCGCTGAACCGGCAAAGAAACCGGCCAAGAAGAAAAAGCGCAAAAAGAAAAAAATGATCCAGAACGCCGTGATGTCGGTGAACCAGATTAACTTCGACATCAACGCTGACTTCGAACTCGAAGCCGGTAAGGTTCTTTGGTCTAGCGAAGACGACGAAATGGGCGACAACTTCGAAACCTGGAAGGGTGAAGCTAACTTCGCCGTACTCGCCGAAGCAGACGATTTCAAGGGCAAGATTGGCGTAGCCTTCTACCCCGCCGACCTCAGGTCTGACGACAACCTCGACAAGACAACCAAGAAGGCAGAACTCCGCGAAGGCACCCGCCAGTATGGAGATGACTACTACTCTCTGGACGAAGCATGGGCCATGCAGGAAACAGACCTGTTCACCTTCAAGGTCGGTCGTTGGGACAACACCGACAAGAGCGGTGACTACTTCGGTGGTTACATCGACGGTTACCTGGCCGGATTCCTTTCTACCCAGCCGTCTGAAAACCAGTTGATGTTCGGTTTCACTCCGTCTGACAACATGTCCGGTTTCATTTCTTTGATCAGCAAGTCCGAAAACCTCAACAAGGGTGATCTGCGTGCTGCATTCAACTTCCACAACCTCGCCGGCATTTCCGCCCTCAAGGTTCAGCTTGCTTACCGCAGCAACATGTTCGATGTCGTTTACGACAGCAAGGCCGACATCAAGCACAACGCTTCCTTGAAGGCTAACTTGCCGATTGTCTCCAACACGGTGGACATCTTCGCTGAAGCCGCCCTCATGGACATGGCCGACGACCTCGTGATTCCCGTTACCGGCGGTATCGCAATCTACACTCCGGTTGTCGACAGAATCCTTGTCGAAGCCGAATACGTTGGCGACCGTCATGAACACCGCGACTTCTGGGGCATGAGCAAGAAGCCCAATCACATCAAGGATGTCTTGGCTGCTCTCTATCTCGAAAAGGCCTTCACTAGCCGCTTCAGCCTGTCTGCAGGTTTCCACAGCTACGGCTGCACCAAGGACTACACCATCTCGGGTAACTTGGTTGGACGTATCAACTAAAAGACTGCTCGGCTCTAACGCATATGAAAACATCCCGCGGGAATTCCGCGGGATGTTTCATTTTTAAAAAATACAAGTTGGAATATTCTGGAGTTGTATTTTTACAAGCCCTTACGGTCAAGGTCTAGCAACAGAGACTGCAAGGAATCTTCTACGCTCGTGCGGAAATCACCCGAACCAAGGCTGCAGGATGCAACGACATCGTTGCCTTTAGTAATACGGATTACAGCAAAGCCACCTTCAACGGTAAATGAAACGCCAAGACCCTTGTTTAAGGCTTTTTCCAAAAGATCGCGCATAAAAAACTCCTTTTTAACGCTAGAAACATGAATACTCTTAAATTAGGCTTTTTCGCACAAAAAAACAAGAACTTTTTTTGTTTTTCATTGATAAAAAGTCCTTTTTCGGGATTATATTAAGGGTATGTACGACTTTCACCTTCATTTGGCACGGCTTCCGCAGCCGACAACGCTTGCCCGGACCTTAACGGAACGGGGGGTGCACTTCAATGCAATCGCATGCGAGCCTTATGAATGGGAAATTCTCCAGAAGATGAGCGCCATGCTCTTTGAAGGCTGTACCCGCAATTACGGCATTCACCCGATGGCCATTGCCGACGTGACGGAAGCCGACTGGGAACGTCTCGAAACGATTCTTGTCGACAACCCCGATGCAGGCGTCGGCGAATGCGGTCTTGACAAGCGCTACCCCGGCTATTCAGCCACAGAAAGTTCGCTTCAAGAAGCCGCATTCAAGCGCCACGTGGAACTTGCACTAAGACTCCATCGCGATTTGCACATTCACTGTGTCGGCGACTACGGCCGCATTGTCAAGATTTTAAAAGACTGCAACTACCCCGGCAGAAAGCATCCGAACAAGCCCATGGTGCATACGGTATTCCACCGCTTTGGCGGCGATATTTCTACCGTAAAATCTGCCCAGGAACTCAATCCGATTTTCTCATTGCACCAGGACTCCTTCCACAAAAAGGCAACCCTTGATGCCATTCCGCAGATTCCTGCAGAACAAATCCGGTTTGAAACCGATGCCGACGAAACCTTCTGCACGGCGAACCTTTTGAAGAATGAATCTGTCGCGAAAATTGCAGATGCCCTCATGGAGCATTTGAAAGAAACGGAACAACTCGTTCGCTAATCCGCTAGTTTTTCGCGGCTGACGAGTTCGTACTCTTCAGGACCGTCGAATCGGCCTTGATCACTGCAAAGGCGCGGAACTCCTTGAGAGCCTTTTCGGCGAGTTCCACCGCATTTCCCTTACCGAGTTCAATCACGACTTGCAGCGGCGAGCCGCCCATGATGCGCATGGGGAACTGCGTATTCGCATACATCTCGCTGATGATTCGCGGATCGGGCGGCGGGAATTCCACGAAGGTGGCCGCGAGCATTCCCTTGCGCTGTACCAGGCCTTGAATGCGGAGCCGCCCCGCCAAGAGCCCGATTTCGGTCACCAGCAACAACATCTTGGCGGCTTCGGGCACGGGCCCGAAACGATCCGCGAGTTCCTGCGCAAGCCCCGCGATTTCGTCAGTATGCGTTACGCGTGAAATCCGCTGGTACATCGAAATTCGAGTGAGGCCATCCTGAATGTAGTCTTCGGGCAAGTAAGCGTCTACGCCGAGTTCCACACGGGGTTGAATCGGCTTTTCGGACGGGCCGCCGCGCAGCTGTTCAACCGCCTCGCGCACTAGGCGAACATAAGTTTCAAAGCCGACTTCGGCAATAAAGCCATGCTGTTCCTGGCCGAGCAAGTTGCCCGCCCCGCGGATTTCCAAGTCGCGCATGGCCAGCTGATAACCGCTACCGAGGTCGGTAAACTGTTCCAGCGCCTTCAGGCGACGCATGGATTCCGCCGAGATTTCGTTCTTCGCGGGAATCACCAAAAGCGCCTTCGCTAGCACGCTACTGCGGCCCACGCGGCCGCGCATCTGGTAAAGCTGGCTAATGCCAAAGTGATGCGCGTTCATGATGATAATGGTATTCGCATTCGGAACATCCAAGCCCGATTCAATAATGCTCGTACTGACGAGGATATCGAACTTGCGCGAAATAAAGGCTTCCATCGCATTTTCAAGATCGCGATCGTTCATCTGCCCGTGAGCAATACCGATGTGCGCTTCAGGCACGAGCTGTTCAATATCGTCAGCCAGTTCATAAATGCTTTGAACGCGGTCGTTCACAATGAACACCTGGCCACCGCGAGCCAGTTCATCTTCAATGGCCTGCTTGATGACCATGTCGTCGCGCTTCATGAGCTTGGTTTCTACAGGCAAGCGGTTCATGGGCGGCGTATTAATCAGTGAAATATCGCGAACGCCCGTCATGCTCAGGTGCAGCGAGCGCGGAATCGGTGTAGCACTCATGCTGAGCGTATCGACTGCGAGGCGCATTTCACGCAATTTTTCCTTCTGCTTCACGCCAAACTTTTGTTCTTCATCGATGATTAAAAGGCCCAAATCCTTGAACTGGTTCTTTTCGGAAAGCAGGCTGTGCGTACCGACCAAAATGTCGACCTTGCCTTCGCTCACCTGCTTGAAGATTTCTTTCTTTTCCTTGGCGCTCTTGTAGCGGTTCACTAGCGCGATATTCACGCCAAAGCCTGCAAAGCGGTCCATGAAGTTTTCGTAATGCTGGGCCGCCAAAATCGTCGTCGGCACCAGGAGCACCACCTGCTTCTTGCTCACCACGCACTTGAACGCCGCACGCATGGCGACTTCGGTCTTTCCAAAACCCACGTCGCCACAAATCAGGCGGTCCATCGGGCGGCGCGATTCCATGTCGCGCTTGATATCTTCGGTAGCCTTCACCTGGTCGGGTGTCGGGTCGTATTCAAAGGCGTCTTCAAATTCTTTCTGAAGCTTGCCATCGGGCGGGAAATCGAAGCCTTCCACCAGTTCGCGCTTGGCGTAAAGTTCCACCAGTTCGCGCGCAATCTGAATGACCTTTTTCTTGACGCGTTCCTTGAGGTTTTCCCAGGCCTTGCCGCCCAATTTATCCAACTTGGGAGGGGTTTCTTGCGTGTCGAGGCGTTCAATCTTCTGCAAGTCCGCCACAGGGAACTTGAGTTTGTCTCCGCCGGCGTATTCCAGCAAGGCACAGTCCACCATACCGCCATTCACGTTCACACGCACAAGCCCCAAGTACTTGCCCACGCCGTGATCTTCGTGCGAAACGAAATCGCCGCGGTTCAGCGATTCTATCATCAGGGCGCTAGAAACGGAGCCCGCGATTTTGCGTTTGCGGGTCTTGTTCGAATGACGATTGAAAATCCGGGTTTCGGTCAGGAAGGCGATTCCGTCGTCTTCGAGCCAGAAACCTTCGGACATGTTGCCCACAATGTAGTCTTCTACCGGCAAGCCCTCGAGCATCTGCTTGATGCGCCCAAGCGCACCCGCCGTCGGGGCGACCACGTAAACGGTTCCGCCGCGGGCGGCAAATTCCTCGATTTCCTTGGCGACCGAATCGGTCCCGTTCGACGAGAAATCCTGCGGTTTGCAATTCAGCTCATGACTATTGCCATCATTGAGCTGCACGCGGGAAACATCCATCGAGGTACGGCCCACAAACTGGCGCGAAAGTTCGCCCATCTTGAACCAGGTATGCGCCGGGTCCACCGCCTCGGTATCGACTTCGCGGATTTCCCTGAAGGTGTTCTCGCAGTTCACATAATACTTAGCCGCATTCTCAGACAAAAGCGAAAGTTCTTCAAACACCAACGAAGCCTTCGGCAAGTAGTCGAGCAGGCTGGAATTGAGCGTCTGGTAACGCCCGCGGTGCCACCAGAGCCCCGAAAGGTCGCCGTTGTAGCACGCCGCCTCGTGTTCCTTGACCGTAAATTCGCCCATCGGGAAAAGTTTCACCGACTTCATGGTCTCCACGGAACGCTGCGAGAAAATGTCGAAGCTGCGGATCGATTCAATCTCGTCGCCAAAGAATTCGATACGGATCGGGTGCGGGTACAGAAGGCAGTTTACGTCGACAATGCATCCGCGAATGGAGAACTCCCCCACCCCCGAAACCACAGGCTGTTCCACGAATCCGTGATCCAGGAACCAGGGGCGAAGCGACGAAGGCTCGGCAACACCGCCCACCTTGAGTTCAAGGCAATCCTTCATCACCGTATGCGGTGCCGGAAGCCGCATCAAGAACGAATCCAGCGGACAAACCGTTACAAAAGGATTCGCGCCCTCTACATCGCGGAAAAACTTGAGGCGTTCTTCGACAACGCCTTCGAACGGCACCTTCTTTTCGTAAGGTTTCAAGCCAATCGACGGGAAAAAACGGACAAATTCTTCGCCCAAGAGCCCTTCCAGATTTTCGACCCAATTCTCGGCGCTCTTGTAATCCTTGGCCACTACCAGAATCGGGTTCGGCTTTTTAAGGAACCGTGAGGCCACCATCATGGCTGCCGCCGGAACCGTAGCGCCATTCACGTGAAGCGCGCCCCCTTCAGCCTTGCTGAAGAGGTTTAGCGTTTCACTGCGGGCAAATGTGATGAACTCTGAAAGGGATTCTACCATCGCACCAAAGATAGCTTTTTTTTACTCATCTCCAACTGCGCGAATCGTCCACAGTTTCCTGGATATACCGGAGACCTCGATTTTTATCCAATTACCTGACGCAGCGAATCGCCATACCGATCACACGAACACTCTGATACTGAGTAGATTCATAGAATCCAAACGGTCTACCACGTCCCCAATAATCCCCAGACGCAGTCCAGTAAAAGACCGACATGTTATCAGCCATTCTCGACCTCATCGGATCCATCCCGTTTTGAAGATAGGCAATCTCATAACCGGTCGGAGTTATATTCAGGCCATAGAGGTCTTCATCATGCCATCCCGTTGTATCGGTGAAAGCAGCTGTTGGATAGGGCATCAAGTTCCATCCATCGCCATAGAAGGCATAGAACTTATTGAGATTGTACAAGTTTGTAAGCATGTCATGCAACTCCGTCGAATCAGGCAAGCGCCAACCCGATGGACACGCCTTCGCCGCGGTAGAAGGGCTATAGAGTCGTCCCCACTCGTCACAATTTGTCGCCGTGCTGCTCGAAATACAAATGGTGGAATCCACACCGGCATAATTGAGGTTCTGGGACATGAAATCTAGCCCGTCAATGGTTACGTAATTGTATTTCTTGCTATCTCTGGAATCGGTAAATGTCTTTTTAACTCCAACCCACTTCTGGCCGGTACACTTACTGGTATTTGCTCCGTTGAACATCGTATGTCCTTCGCGAGCGGCCGTACAGTATCCCATATATTCACGGTCTGTCGCCTTTTGCCATTTATACGCGTACGATTGAGCCTTACAGACATAGTGTACGCCATGATAAGTAACCGTATCTCCAACGCTCGAATACCCACAATAAGTTCCATGAGCCTTATCTAGAGAATCCAGTTTTTTCCATCCGTTTGATGTTTTGATGTCACAGACATATTCCTCATTATTGAATACGACCCTTTCTCCATCTTTACTAGCACCGCACTCGCCATAGAACAAATACATATTATCAACTCGTGTCCATGAGATGCTAGTACTATGACATGCGTACATGATTCCGTCCGAGCCTTTCTTGTACTTATCGTAGTTTTCCTCGTTACAGGTTCCCAGGGCTCCGATCACCGCACTGATGGCAACCCAATTATGACTGTTGCAGCGATAATATGTGTCACCACTTAAAACGACCTCACGGGAATTATTACCTGCACAGAATCCCAAGAGTTTGTCCAGGGAATCCGGTACAACCCACTTGTTTTCGCGGCATCCATATACGGTACCCAGATATGTTTTAGTCACCCCCGAGGACTTGCTGTCGCATGTACCAAGTACGATATCAGTACCTGCCTTTTTCCAGCTTCCGCTCGTACACACAAAGACTGCATCCACATTCTTTTTGGTCGATCCTTCCATTGAGCTTGTGCAGATACCCAATAAGACTTCATAGCGGTCCATTATTCTCCAGCCATTCTCTTCACAGTAATAAGTCGAACCACTCTTGGTGGAGGCTTTCTTTCCTTTATTACTCGCGGTGCAGAATCCAATTTCTTCGTCCAGGGAATTAAGGGTATTCCAAGATGAGGAGAAGCAATAATACTTACGCGAGTTCACATTGACGATTTTGAGGTTCTTGGTACTATCGCATACGCCACCGATATCTACAGCCTTAACCTCACGCCATCCTCCATCACAAATGTAGGCGTAACCCGATTCCGTCGAATCGATTTCGCCATCACGTTTCTCCGTGCAAAGGCCCATGTCGACTTCAAGATTATTCATCTTGTACCAACCGTCTTCAAGACAGATGTACTTGTCGCCGCCGTAAGGCAAAATCTTGTTTTCGACTTTCGGAACACAGTCGCCCAAATAGTCGTACTTGGTCGCGGTACGCCAGGACGTTTCGTCGCAAATGTACGCGACCTCGCTTTCGGTCGTGTCAATAACGCCCTGTTTCTTGGGAGAGCAAACACCGATTTCACTTTCCAGCTTTGTAAAGGTATCCCACACGCCCTTTCGGCAAACGTAGCGAACTTCATGCAGTTCGCCTTCTTTGAATTCCCTGGTGCTGTCGCATTTGCCCATATAGTCGCTCAGGAGCGCCGTACGCCATCCCGTAGAATCGCAGGCATAAAATGCGTACGAATCGTAAGGCCTGACTTCGTTCGAATAATAATTGGACTGCGATGCCGAAGTCGTCGTTTCAAGAGAATCGAGTGTCCCGATCATGCTGGGCCTGCAGTAGCCCAACTTCAATTCAAGATTCTTGAGTGAACGCCATGCTCCATCTTCGCAAGCGTACAGATTGCCGTTGAACAAATAAGTGGTGCGGTCGTTCTCGTCGGTACAAGCGTCCTTGGAATCCGAGATATCGGCAACCTGCCATTCACGGAACTTGCAGATATACATGGTATCGTTGTACACTGCGGACATGCCGTTTTCGGAACTGCCACAGCTATTCGAGAAATCGTCTACCCAGCGCGTACCAGAGCACTTATAATTGGTCTTTTCGCTCATGACATAGAACGGCTGCAACGTGCTACGGGTAATAGAATCGCAATGCGGAAGGTCTTCGACAGTCGCCACAAGATAAGTGTACTTTAGGCAACGTAGCTGGTAAAAGTTTTCTTCGTCTGCCGGCCTGAACGAAACCGAGCGTCCCTTGACTATGGCAATCGTATTGTCGCCAGCCAAGTAGTAGCCCGCCTTGTCCAAGTCCGCGCAGTCAACCCCGTGCAAACCCTCATAGCAATAACCACCCATCGAAAATCCGAACGAAGAAGCGACTTCGGGGTACTTGGAAATGTAAGCCATGGTTCCCGACCAGTCATCCTTGGTCGGAACCGAGAATCCGCTCGGGCAACGGGCGTAACCCGGGTGGTACATACGGCCGTACGCATAGCAGTTATCGGGATCGTCGTTGTAGCACATGGTGCTACTAGAGTAGCCTTCGGTAGCATTGTCTTCTAGCCAGACGTACATGCCGAACTGGACCGTATTCAAGTAGGCTCCTACGCTAGAATCGTAAATTTTGTCCTTGGTAACCTTCGAATCAGAGACCTTGTTGTCGACACCGGCTTCTTTTGCCGGGTGCACATCTTCTTCGGGATCTTCAGGTGTACCGGAGCTGCTGGAATCACCGCCGCAAGCAGAAACCAAAACGCATGTACACGCAAATAGAAGCGCAAAAAGACCCGTGGTCTTTTGAATAGCTCTCATGTTATCCTCGTTCGTATTTAGAAAAGCGTTAAATAACGTTTTTCCGCCCTTTATCTGTAAAAATAAGATAGAAACACAGAATCGCTTTGTCAAAAAGTTTACAAAGGGGTATGCTTTGATGTTATCTAATTTGACAAATCTTTGAAAAAGGGCGATATATTTGTATATTTGTACCAACTAATAATCCCTACGGGGTTAAAACCAGGTTTTAACCTAGTTTTTATTCCAAACGGGGGTGCTCTGGTTTGCCTCGCCTAACGCTATTCGCGTTAAGCTCGCCCTACGGGCCTTGCGCTCACTTCGTGAGCTTAAGGGCCTAAATGCTCGCTAGCTCGCATTTAGTCGACAAGTCGAACCCAAAGACCCCCGATTACCATCGGGGGTGCTTTGGTTTCGACAGGGTTACCGAAGTGTTAGTTGCAAGCCGAGGTCTCAGACGAGGGCACTCGTAAAAAAGTCTGAAAAAAAATAAGTGCTGACGAAAACTACGCACTCGCTGCCTAATTAACGGCAACGCCGGGCCTCATTCCGCTCCCATCGGGATGTACGTCCGGACGCAATATGGGATAGGATTCTTGCATGCCTGGGGCTAGAGTCCGAGATTCACTAGGCTGGTCAAAGTCCGCGCCGACCTTCTTGGGCGTAGATCAGACGAGACCTTAAATACGAAGGGAAAGCTTGTAGGAACGTGCATGGACGTGATTTTGGACAGGGGTTCGACTCCCCTCACCTCCAGAACAAAAGAAAGACTCACGATAAGTGAGCCTTTCTTTTTTATACGGGTTTATGGAATGGATTAGTCGAATTCACCATTAGTGAGCTCAGGAGCATCCGGACTCCCTTGCAAAAGAGATGTTTGGACCATGTATTCGAGCACATCCATTTTCGAAGTGACATATTCCTTTTTCTGATCCATTTTCTTTTTCTTATTCCTCTTCTATACCCATTTTGACCATTAATAGACAATCGTTTGTCTCCATGGTATATAAGTTTAAAGCCCGACGCTATCGTTGACATACTAGCCTCACCTTCAATAAATTAACATTTTCCCCATCATTTAAAGTGGATTTTAACCTAAAAACAGCCCTTTCGAACAAAAAAAATATATATTTTCCTCAAAAAGTCATTTTATCTTTAATGAAGTCAAGGGGGGCTTTCATGAAAAATACACTTAAATACTTTTTAGGGGTAATTCTCCTATTTTCTGTTTGCGCATGGAGCAAAGCATCTGATATCCTCATCGTCGTTGACGACGAAATGATAAAAGACAACGAAATCAAGAATGCCATAGACACCTATACGGATGACATCTGGAATACTTATCAAGTAAACGCTACTATCGTGTCTTTCAAATCCCAGAAGAACGGCGGGAAAGCCACCGACCTAAAAGAAATACTCGTAAGCAAGAAGGATTCCATCACGGGCGCCATCTTTGTTGGAGACATTCCGCGCGCTCAATTTGAATTCTACCAGAAAACACAAGAAGGATTCCGGTACCAGCGCTGGGTAACAGACCTTTACTTCATGGACCTTGACGGTGTTTGGAAAGACACGGCTGCCGGAGGCCCCGAAGCCCATGGCGGAAAGTTGTTTGACACCACCACGACAACGTTAAACTTCAATGTAATCAACGGTTCTCCGATACCAGGGAAGGTACCGGCAGATAGTTTTTCAATTGCATATTCCGGATACATAAAATCTCCAGTCACCGCACTTTGTTCCCTGCAACTTACCACGGACAACGACAGGCGCCTTTGGATTAACGATTCCCTGCTCATTGATGCATGGTTCAACAACTGGGACATTCCCTATTACAGCGCTTTTCAATTCAAGAAAGACAGTCTCTACAAATTCAAACTAAACTATGCAGAGGAATTTGGCGACGCTTATCTGACACTAAAATGGAAATGCGGGAATAATGCCTCCTATATACCAATCCCTGATTCCGTTTGGCGTCAAAATGACAAGAGCACACGCGGTCTCAACCAAACCTTTTACGGAAATATTTTCATGATAGATTCGCTCCCCGAAGAAGACATAAAGCACCTTTGGATTTCTGGAAAATCCAATGGAGTCTTTGACGGGCACTATTCCAAAAGTGGCGCGGTTTCTGATTCCTTTGAAATATGGGTTTCTCGAATTGACCCCAATACGGCTGGTTTCTACGGTAACCCAAAAACACTTTTATTGAACTATTTCGAGAAAATCCACAACTACTATCTCGGTTTGTTCAAGAAAGCTACGCGTAGTGCCATGTTCCTAACTGAGGAAGGAGGCCTAAACAATCCTCTCGACCAGAAATTCGTTGATGGTTTGAGCCTTCTTTATTCCCCAGACTCCCTTGATAAGTCTATCGCCGATGGACAGGAATATCTAGACAACATAAAATCAGATAAGTATGATTGGGCCCTTTATGGTGGGCACGGAGGCCAGACAGGCCTTGGAAACGGACTGGATATAACACAAGTGGAAAGGAACATGTGCGTCTCACCGAGATTCTTCCACTTTGCCTGCTGTGGTCCACTTACCTGCTATGATTTCTACGGCAACGCCAATAGTGCCTCTGTTGGAAGTGAGCATATCTTTAACACGATTAACGGCGGTTTTGTAAGTATCGGTTCGTCCAAAACCAGTGGAAGCGACCAAATGGATGGTTTCATGTACTACGCCTTTGAGCACAAGTTCATTGGCGAATCGTTCCGGGAATGGGTAAACGAAAGAGTGAAAAGGAACCAGTACAGTCACAAGGAAGACCTTTACGATTGGTTCTATGGAGAATCGATTATCGGAGATCCGATGCAAAAACTGGAAATGCCGGAACAAAAAACGATTCGCATCCATAAAGTCAAAGCACAACGGATGCCACAAAAAAACGGCAAACTGTACGACCTTTTGGGAAGAATCAAAGGCTTTTTCAACATCCAGTAATCAACCAATAAAACAAAGATTTTCGGCTCTGTCAAGCCTTTCCGTATTGCAGCGTTAAAAATTTTTATTCGCTGTAAATTGGCTGTGGTTA
Source organism: Fibrobacter sp. UWB1 (assembly GCF_002210325.1). Taxonomy (NCBI): domain Bacteria; kingdom Pseudomonadati; phylum Fibrobacterota; class Fibrobacteria; order Fibrobacterales; family Fibrobacteraceae; genus Fibrobacter; species Fibrobacter sp. UWB1. The sequence continues at coordinate 116,488 of NZ_MWQL01000005.1, read as the reverse complement.
TGCTGCGGCGGTCAGAATAGCCAAAACAGCCTAAAAGCTGCATTTTCGGGGTGAATTTGCTGGTTTCGAAAGGCTGACGGATTGGGAAAATTTTGCTAACCCAGGGTTGACATATAAAATGGCATGAGTGAGTCTTGTAAAATAATGAAATTTTGTGCAGTGAACCTATTGACAATTGCCCAATTGTGCATTATATTTGTGTATGTAATTTATTAAAGCGAGGTTTATACATGGAAAACAACAGCAAACGCAAAGAGCTAACCACCCGTCAAGAAGAAATCCTGGAATACATCAAGAAGTATTCCAAGGAAAACCGCATGCCGCCTACGGTCCGCGAAATCGGCAACCATTTCGAGATTTCTTCGACGAACGGCGTCCGTTCCATTCTCGCCGCCCTCATCAAGAAGGGCTACATCAACCGCTCCCCCAGACTTAGCCGCGGTATCGAAGTCGTCGACAGCGGCAACAACGAAGGTGCCGAAGCTCCGGCAAATACCATTGAAATTCCTATCGTGGGCCGCGTCGCTGCCGGTACGCCGATTCTCGCCGTGCAGAACCTCGAAGGCACCGTCACCATCGACCGAGATTTTCTCGCTTGCCGTTCTGACGTCTTTGCGCTCCGCGTCAAGGGCGACTCCATGATCAACGCAGGCATCCTCGATGGCGACCTCATTTTCGCGCGCCAGCAAAAGACGGCCGACCGCGGCGAAATCATCGTGGCCCAGGTCGACAACGAAGCGACCGTCAAGTATTACCACCCCGCCGCAGACCATATCGAACTGCGCCCGGCCAACCCGCGCTACCGCCCGATTATCGTCAAGAAGGACAAGCACTTCTCTATCGCCGGCAAGCTCATCGGCGTCATGCGCAAGGTGAACTAGCCGTAGCAAGCCCGCTCGCCGGGTTCGAAAAACTCGCTTATAAAAGAAATCCGCCCTCGTTTGAACCGGGAGCGGATTTCATATTTCCGAATAATCGATATTCCGTAGACTGACTATTCACCCATTTCGGCGAGATCTTCTTCAGCTTCCTTCAGGTCGTCTGCGTCCGGTCCGATAATATCGTCATCTTCTTCATCCAGGGAGTCGCCGTCCATGGCACCGAGCTGGTATTCCACCTTGCGGGCTTCCTTGGACTGACCGAGCTTGAGGATAGCGGCGCATTCTTCGCAGAATCCGAGGTGCTTGTCGACCCAGAATTCCGGAGACACGAGGTTGCGGTTGCAGCGCGTGCACATCTGCGTGGCAGCTTCGCGTTCGAACATTTTGTTCTGTTCTTCGAGTTCCTTGAGAATACGTTCCGTCAGTTCTTCCTGCGTTTCTTCGGCAAGGGACGACTTGTGGCGGATCGCAGAGGTCGGCTTCATGTCAAGGTTCTTGACATCACTAGACATCTTCTTCTTATTGGAGCGGTCTTCGGATTCGTCGACCTTCACGAACATGATGGTCTTGGAAAGGCGCTTGACACCCTGGAGAAGCACTGCGTAGGCGTAGTCCGGAGCGTTCTTGGACTTCTTTTCGACAACCGGAGTTTCAACAGGCTGTTCGACGTTTTCGACAACTTCGGCCGGCTTGGTGTTCTTTGCCTTGGCAGCCTTCGGAGCCTTGTCAGCCTTGACATCGGGTTTCACTTCGGGCTTTTCGACCTGCTTGGGCTGAGCCTTGGCGGGCTTTGCCGGAACAGGCTTTGCAGCCTTAACCGGAGCGGGCTTTGCCGCGACCTTCTTGGCCGGGGCCTTTGCAGGAGCCGCCTTAGCTGCAGTCTTCTTAGAGTCCTTCGCCTTCGGAGCGGGTTTAGCCGGAGCAGCCTTCTTGGCCGGAGCCTTCGGAGCCGGTTTTGCCGGAGCGGCCTTCTTGGCAGGAGCCTTTGCAGGCTTTGCCGGAGCGGCCTTCTTGGCCGGGGCCTTCGGAGCCGGTTTTGCCGGAGCAGCCTTCTTGGCCGGAGCCTTTGCAGGCTTGGTCGGAGCAGCCTTTTTCACTGCTTTAGCAGGGGCCTTGGCGGGCTTTGCCGGAGCAGCCTTCTTGGCAGGCTTTGCTGCGGGTTTCTTTGCCGGAGCCTTGGACGATACTTTCTTAGAACTCATAGATTACTTCTTTTCCACGATAGTGATGTTAATAATTTTATCATTGGGTTCAATACGGCAAACGACATCTTCGCCTTCGAGAACCTTACCGAACACCGTGTGCTTGCCATCTAGATGGTGCTGCGGCGTCTGCGTGATAAAGAACTGCGAACCGTTCGTATTCGGGCCTCGGTTGGCCATCGAGATAACGCCGGCTTCGTGCTTCAAAGAGCTGATTTCGTCATCGATCGTATAACCGGGGCCGCCCTTGCCGTTACCTTCGGGATCGCCACCCTGGATCATGAATCCGGGAATCACGCGATGGAACGTGAGGCCGTTGTAAAAGCCCTTATTTGCGAGATCAACAAAATTCGCAACCGTGTTGGGAGCGGACTTGAAATCTAGCGAAACCACGATTTTGCCTTCGTGTGTTTCAATAATAGCATCGATTGCCTTAATAGCGGAATAATCCTTGTTGAACACCTTTCCCTGAGCGAATCCAAAACTGAAAAAGCCAAGTACGAGGGCTGTCACAAGGGCAACAAAAACTAGAGGTCTTTTCATATCAACCATGATTGATGGTGCACATCTTTGATTTATATTGTTAATATAGCTTTTTTTGTCAAAGTCCATTGCGCATTTTCTATATTTAGCCCGAAAAATAGCAGGATTCACCCGGTAATTTCACCAGATAATCTTATCGTAATTATGCCGCAAAACGACAACATTAGAAATTTCAGCATTATCGCCCATATCGACCACGGTAAATCGACTCTTGCCGACCGAATGATTGAACTGACCAAGACCGTTTCGAAGAACGAAATGACGAACCAGCTCTTGGACGACATGGACCTTGAACGCGAACGCGGCATTACCATCAAGGCGCACGCCATTCGCATGGTGTACGAAAAAAATGGCAAGGAATACATTCTGAACATGATCGATACACCGGGGCACGTGGACTTCACCTACGAAGTCAGCCGCTCGCTCGCCGCCTGCGAAGGTGCCATCCTGGTGGTGGACGCAAGCCAGGGTATCGAAGCCCAGACGCTTTCGAACCTCTACCTCGCCCTCGAAAACGACCTGGAAATTATCCCGGTGCTCAACAAGGTGGACCTGCCGGGCGCACAGCCAGACCATGTGGCTCAGCTCGTAGGCGACTTGCTCGGTTACGACCCCGACAAGATTCCGCGCATTTCTGCAAAGACTGGCCTAAACGTGGACCAGGTTCTCGACAAAATTGTCGACGAAATCCCGGCCCCCAAGGGCGATACGGGCAATCCGCTCAAGGCTTTGATTTTTGACTCCGTGTACGATTCTTACCGCGGCGTGATCAACTACATCCGCATTGTCGAAGGCACGATCAGGGCCGGCATGAAGATCAAGATGATGAAGACCGGCGCCGAATACATGGTGACAGAAGTCGGAACCTTCAGCATGCGCCGCGACCCGCGCGAAGAACTGACTGAAGGCATGGTGGGTTACGTGCTTGCCAACGTGAAGACGATTAGCGACGTGAAAATCGGCGACACCTTGACCGATTCCGCCAATCCGGCTACCGAACCGCTCCCGGGCTACAAGGATATTCTGCCGATGATCTATTCCGGCATCTACCCCATCAACCCGGAAGACTACAAGGACTTGCGCGAAGCTTTGGAAAAACTCCGCCTGAACGATTCCGCCATCAGCTGGGAACCGGAAACCTCCGAGGCGCTCGGCTTCGGATTCCGCACCGGATTCCTCGGACTCTTGCACATGGAAATCGTGCAGGAGCGTCTGGATCGCGAATTCAACGTGGACATCATCACGACGGTGCCGAACGTGGAATACCACGTGTACATGAGTGACGGAACGATGGTAAAGATCGAAAGCCCCTCCAAGCTCCCCGATGCCAGCCGTTACGACCACATCGAAGAACCTTACGTGAAGGCACAAATATTCACGCCCAAGGAATTCGTGGGTGCACTCATGACGCTCTGCGAAGAAAAGCGTGGAGAATTCGAGACCATGGAATACCTCGACGAAGAAAAGGTGATTCTCAAGTATAACCTGCCTCTCGCCGAAATCATGTTCGACTTCTACGACCGCCTCAAGTCCGTAAGCCGCGGCTATGCAGGCCTCGACTATGCGCCAAGCGAATACCGCAGAAACAACCTCGTGAAGCTCGACATTCTGTTGAACGGAGACCCGGTGGATGCCTTCTCGGTGATTATCCACAAGGACAAGGCCCACACTTACGCCAACGCCATCTGCGTGAAGCTTAAGGACCTTATTCCGCGCCAGCAGTTCGACGTGGCGATTCAAGGTGCCATCGGCGGCAAGATCATTAGCCGTTCGACCGTGAAGGCGGTGCGCAAGGACGTGCTTGCCAAGTGCTACGGCGGTGACATTACCCGTAAGCGCAAACTCCTTGAAAAGCAGAAAGAAGGTAAGAAGCGCATGAAGAGCATCGGCTCGGTGGAAGTGCCGCAGAAGGCGTTCCTCGCCGTGCTTTCGCTTTCTGACAACTCCACGAATAACGGGGACTAAGTCCAATGTCCAGACTTTCGAGAAAGGTGAAAAGGCTGCAGCGAAAGAATTCGCAAAGCCATATCTTTCTCTTGTTCCTGTTCTTGTTATTCATTTGCGGAGCAGCCTTTGTCGCACGCCTTTATGCGATTGCGCCTGTCAAGATTATGGATGCGTCGATGACGCCCAAGTTCAAGGAACAGTCTATCCATTGGATGTGCAAACTACCGCAATGTCTTTCCAAAATCAAGGAACAGGACATTGTCTGGCTTTCGCTCAAAAGCGGCGAAACCATGGTACGCAGGGTGCTCGCCATGCCGGGCGACTCCATTGAAATCACAGACAAAGGGCGCGTGCGTACGCCGCACCGCAATTACAAGTGGAAGGGCGAAGACGCCTTTATCCAGAGCCAAACGATTTACGTTCCCAAGGCCGGCGACACGCTTTATTTTGACAAATTAAATGAGGTTGAACAAGACTACATTTTAGCCTACCTGCATACGCATGGCGAAAAGATTGCAATCAAGTCGACGCTCTGGCAGGGCGACCGCGAAATCAACATTGACCGCGTGGGAGCCACCAAGATCGCAAACCGCCAGGTAAGCCTTAAGGAAGTCGACTATTTGCCTTGGCAGGACCGTTACCTGATTGAGCTCCAGATTCGTCAAGCCGAGCCGGGCAACGCCCCCATTAAAATCAAGCGCGAACTGTTCCGCCTGAAGCCCGCCAAGCTCGAACTCACTCCCCCGCCCATGTCTTCTGCAGATTCTACCGCCTCCGATTCCATTAAGACCGATTCCGTGAAAGTTGCGCACGTCGATTCCAGCAAAGCCGCAAAATCCGACTCAACTCAGAATGATACAACGAAAAAAGATTCTGCGGTCGCTGCACCTGCAAAGCCAGCCCCTCCAAAAGAAGAACCGGAAAAATACTTGGATGAGCCCTTGAACATGATTGTCATCGAAGAAGACTGCTATTACATGACATGCATCAAGGGCTCCAGCTGCCCCGATTCCCGCGAACTCGGCTACTTTACGCACAAGGACTTTATCGGGCGCTACATGGAATGGCCGGACCGAATCAAAGTCAAAGTCATCTACCCCATTCAGCGTTACGCAAATCGCGCTTTGGACTATGCCCTTTCGCTCTTAGCTCCGGAAGAAGAAGAGGAGTGAGGTCGCACCTGCGGTGCTTTGAGGTATGAGGTCTCGGCACTTTTAGCGTATTTACAGTAAATACAAAAAGAACCATAAGGCGAAAACCTTATGGCTCATTTTTTAAGTTCTGAGCGAAACGGACTCAAAGGAGCTTTAGCTCCGAGCTCATCGCTCAAACCTGTTAAGCAATTAGTCCAGCGAGTGAACCAGGAGACCGTCGCGGAGCTTGGGTTCAAACCAGGTGCTCTTCGGCGGCATGATTTCGCCAGCGTCGGCGATGTTCATCAGCTGATCCAGAGTCGTCGGATACATAGCGAAGGCGCAGGCGCATTCACCGCTATCCACACGCTTCACGAGTTCGCCGAGACCGCGGATGCCACCGACGAAGTCGATGCGCTTTGACGTACGCGGGTCGTCGATATCGAAGAGCGGCTTCAAGATAAGCTTCTGGAGGAGAGCCACGTCGAGGCTGTCCACCGGGCCGAGGTTCTTGAGGTATTCAGCCTTGAAGGTGCAAGCGTACCAATGCCCGCCCATATAGAAGTTCACCTGGTTCTGCTTGGCAGGGCTCTGCATCTTGTCGAGGGCAACGATATCGAACACCTTCTTCATTTCGTCCATGAGCTGTTCCGGAGTACGGCCGTTCAGGTCCTTGAGAACGCGGTTGTAGTCAAGGATCTTGAGCTGGGTGCTCGGGAAGAGGATGGCGAGGAAACGGTTGTATTCTTCGTCACCGGTGTTGTTCGGGTTCTGTTCGGCGCGGTAGCTGGCGGCGCGAGCACCGGCAGCACTGCGGTGGTGACCGTCAGCAATGTAGCTAACCGGAACGGCTTCGAAGGACTTGCGGATGGCTTCGATTTCGGCGTCATCGTCGATAATCCAAACCGTATGGCCGAATCCGTCGCCCTTGCTTACGAAGTCATACACGGGCTTACGCTTGGTCACGGCACCGAACACGTCGAACTGGCCCTGGTCGCGGTAAGTCAGGAACACCGGACCGGTGTTGGCATTGGTGGCGAGCACATGGCGGAGTCTGTCTTCTTCCTTGTCGGCGCGGGTCAGTTCGTGCTTCTTGATAATGCCGTTAAAATAGTCGGCAGCGGGAACGCAGCAGACGAGGCCGTACTGTTCGCGACCGTTCATCGTCTGGCGGTAAACATAGAGGCAGGGCTTCTTATCGTAAGCGATCACGCCTTCGGCAATCATCTTGTCGAGATTTTCGCGAGCATGCGCATAGACCTTCGGATCGTATGCATCCACGGAATCAGGGAGTTCCAGTTCCGCACGAGTCACGCGCAGGTAGGAATGCGGGAGCCCTTCGGCCATGGCCTTTGCTTCGGCGCGGTTCATCACGTCATATGGGAGGGCAGAAATCGTTTCGGCTTCGGCCGGATTCACCGGGCGCAGCGCCTTGAACGGGTAAATGTGCATCATAGGGTGTTTTCCTTTGTGTGCTGCTTTAATTAAAGCTTCGTCTTCAGCAATCAAGCTCTGGATGTAGCTTGTCTTTGCATCCAGCCACTTTTTCTTGCGATAATTTACAATAAAATAGGCCAGGAAAAAGAAGATTGCACCGCCAATGGCAGCAACAATCGTGATTCCTATCATAAAGGCCGCCAAATGCCCAGCCGCATCGTGCCACAAGTGCGAAATGACCGAAATGCAGTTCTTGAAAGAAAGACCCTCGAATTCCGAAAGGAAGTCGAAATTGATCTTTTCGGGGTTTAAAATTTTGCATCCGATAGCGTAACCCGTGGGGTAAAAGAATCCGAACTGGGTAAGAGGGTTAGCTACGAAAGAAGCAACAATCCCAGGCACCTTCGGAAGCCTGAACAAGGCACAAAAGGCCACCGTGAGGATAATCGCTATGCCGATAGTGGGCCAAATTCCAATAAACACGCCGGCGGCAACTGACCACGCCACCTTCAGGGCATCCTGCCTTTTCGGGAACATGCGGTTATAATAAATACGACTCAGTCTCTTGTACTTGGACTCGGACTTGTCGATACGCTTATGCTTAAAATGAATCATTGCGGGGGCAAATTTAGAAAAAGTTACATCGCTCCTGCAATACAATTATCTAAAAGAAGTGATAAATTCTACATTTACAGCGATGAAACACTTGATTTCTAAAGAAGGCTTTGAAAAGTTCAAGGCGGAATGGGAACACCTGAAATACGTGGAACGCCCCGCCATGATCAACCAGGTGCAGGCAGCCGCAGCCGAAGGTGACCGAAGCGAAAATGCAGCCTATACCTACGGGCGCATGCGCGTGCGCGAAATCGACCGCAGGCTCCGCGAACTGGACCGCATTCTGGACGGCGCGCAGGTGGTCGAATCGCAGGCATCTGACGATGGCACTGTCCGCTTTGGCGCAACGGTCAAGATGAAGGACATCAAGACCAAGCGCGAACGCACCTACTCTATCGTGGGCGAAAAAGAAATTGACCCATTGCAAGGCCGCATCAGCATGAAATCCCCCGTCGGTGAAGCCCTGATGGGCAAAAAACAAGGCGACCAGGTGCAAGTCCAAGCTCCCAAAGGCCTGATTACATACGAAATCGTGGAAGTCACTTATTAATTCAGATTTCAGAATTCGGATTTCGGAATTAATAAGTAAGGCGGCAACGCCGCGATTAATTCAATTCTGAACTCAGAACTCCGAATTCCGAACTAATTACCATGTTCATTGATACTCACTGTCACTTAGATTCCTACGAACAGCATTCCGGCGAAGCCGTCGGCAATCTGTTTTCACGCCTCGCCCACGACCCGGACCAAAACATCCAGGCTCCCGAAGCCTATATTCATGTGGCATGCGATCCGGCGGACTTTGAACGCGCCAAGGAACTTTCAGAGAAATACCCGAATGTCTACGCCGCTTACGGGATTCATCCGGAATATGTTTTGACGGAAACCGCCGAAGACGAAGCAAAACTGCTTAAATACCTGAAGCACCCCAAGTGTGTCGCCTGTGGCGAATTCGGACTGGATTACCACTACGGTTCAGACACCAAGGCCGAACAGGTCAAGCTTTTCGAGCGCCATCTGGAACTCGGGCTCAAATCGGGCAAGCCGCTGGTTTTGCACCTGCGCGAAGCCGACGGCGACGCACTTGCCGTATTGCGTAATGCCGACCTTCGTGGAAGCAAGATTCATGTACACTGCTTTACGGGCTCGCCTAAATTCTGCGCACAATTGCTGGACCTGAAATACCGCGGAGCAAGCATTTTCGTAGGCTTTACGGGAATCGTGACGTTCAAGAATGCGCAAAACGTGCGCGATGCCGCAGCCCTCGTGCCCATGAACCAGATGCTCCTAGAAACCGACTCCCCCTACATGGCCCCCATCCCATACCGCGGAAAACCCTGCCATTCGGGCTATATTCCCTACATTGCACAGGCACTCGCCCAGGTAAAAGAAATCCCTGTAGATGAGCTCTACAGGGACTGCCGTGAAAACACTCGCCGTTGTTACGGAATATAACTTTCTCCGACGTAACCTCTTTCGATTACGGGGATTTCCTTTGCAGCCTTTTCTGCGGTTGCAGACGATGCAGGCATATAATGCTGCTGCAAGTATTCGTAAGCCTTCTCGGCCGATAGCGGCTTGCTGAAATAGAAACCCTGAATCAGTTTGCATCCTTCGGACTTCAAGAAGTCGAGCTGTTCCTCGCTTTCGACACCTTCGGCAATCAAGTCAAGATTCAAGGACTTCGCAATGCCAATCACCATGCAGGCAAACGAGGCGTCTTCTTCGTCATCGGTCACGTGGTCAATGAAGGACTTGTCCATCTTGAGCGTATGAATCGGGAACTGCTTGAGGTAAGAAAGGCTACTGTAACCCGTACCGAAGTCATCAATCGAAATCTGGATACCCATTCCCGAAAGAGCCTTCATGATCTTCACCGTCTTTTCGGCTTCGCACACGGCTGTGTATTCGGTAATTTCGAGCTTCAGGTTCTTCGGGTTCAAATGCGTTTCAAGCAACACCTGCTTGATATCGTCGATCATGTTGTCGAGCGCAAACTGCTTTGCCGAGAAGTTCACGGCCACCTGCAAGTCGGTATAGCCCTGGTCGGCCCAGGCCTTAGCCTGCAAGCATGCCATTCTCAAGATCTGGGCGCCCATCGGGATAATGAGGCCCGTTTCTTCGGCAATCGGGATAAATTCTGCCGGCGAAATGAACTTGTTTTCGGATTGGTTCCAACGGACAAGCGCCTCGAAGGCTGCCACGCGGTTTCCGTTAGAAACATCGACTATCGGCTGGTAGAACAGCACAAATTCACGCGCCTGGAGAGCCCTGCGGATGTCAAATTCGAGCTTGTAGAGCTTCATGGCCTTTTCACGGATGCCACCGCTAAAGAACTGGATTCCGCCATGGGCCACGCTCTTCTTCATTTCACGAAGGCTCGAGGTGACGTTCGCCATGATATCTTCGACGCAGTCTACTTCACGGTTGAGGGCCACCGCCATCGAAACGCCGATATAAAGTTCGCGGCCTTCCAACTGGATAGGCTGCTTTACCGCATTATGGATTCTACGGACTATGGACTTGATATCGTTATCGTCGTTATTGAACTGGATATCGTGCAAAACGATTGCAAAGACATCCGGACCGATACGGGCAATGGTGTCTCCGGTACGGCACTGCGCCTTAATACGGTCAGCGACAATGCGCAAAACGCTGTCGCCTACATTAATGGAATAAGATGTATTGATCGCTCCAAAACGGTCAATGTCCAGAAGGGCCACCGCAAACAGGTAATCGGGTCTCTTGAGAGCCATGTCGACATCGACCTTGAGCTTTTCAAGGAAGAACTTGCGGTTATAGACACCCGTCAGGGCGTCTTGATAGGCGTAATAGTAATTCTGCTTGGCCTGGGCCTGCTTGTCGGAATTTTCGTCGAGGGAACCCACAATGCGAATGGGGTGACCGTCTTCGTTCAGCTGCACGTGGCCCGAAAGCATCAAGCGGCCTTCGCCGGACTTGGCCTTCAACAAATTGATCATCATGCTGAACTTTTCGCCATTTTCAAGGGCGACCTGCAGAGCCTTCTTGAACTGGAGCCAGTCGCTTTCGACAATGCGTTCCTTGAGCAGGTCAAAGGAATCGAGCATAGTGCTTGCTTCGGCCTGCAAAAGCTTGATTGCGCGGTGTGACCAGTAGACTTTTCCGGTAATGACGTCAAAAGTCCAGAATCCGCTGGCGGAAATATCGACCATCATCTGGAACAGTTCGTCTCGTTCCATGAGGTCTTTCTTGAAATCACGGATAGGTACCGGATCGGCTGCCGGAGGGGCGATATTGACATCTTCGCGCATGCGCTTGCGGTTGCCAATAACCGGGAAACGATACAAAACAGCCACTATGACCAGGAAAAAGTCGGCAAGAATATAAGGGACCGCCCAAATTAGACGCTCCTTACCCGATAGAATTTCTGGAATGAATGCTGCAAAAAAAACACTTGCTATTACCAGCAAGAACCGTAACACCACTTTTTCGTCAAATAATCTCATTTACCCAATCCGTATGGGCATAATATATAAATAAATTTTAACAGTGTGACTAAAAATTTTATGTTTTTTTTAATAGTTGACAATTACACGACAACAAAAAACGGACCCTGCGGATCCGTTTTAATAGTGCCAAAGGGACTCGAACCCTTGTTACCGGCGTGAGAGGCCAGTGTCCTAGACCACTAGACGATGGCACCGAATGCTATTTGGTGTGCCGAAACAGCGACGCCAAATATAGCAAACCACCAATTTTCTGTCTAGTCTCTGTAGTAGAGGTCGAGATTGCTTTCTACAGCGGTCGAATTTTCGAGGTTGTTCACAAAATCATTGAACAAGCTCATAGCGACGTAGCTGCTGGTATTTGCAATTTCGGTCTTCACGGCTTCCTTAACGGAGGCTTCTTCAGGAACCTTCTTGGAGACGACCTTGACCATCACGGCACCGTTTTCGGTAGCGACGGCAGAGCTCCATTCGCCTTCCTTGGTATTTTCGAGAATCTTGGAAATTCGGTTGCTGCCATAGCCGAAGCCCGGCACGTAGCCATCGACAGAGGCGGTCACATGCTCCATATTCACCTTTTCAATCTTGTTTGCGGCAACAGCTGCAGAATCGGCGGCGCTATCAGCCGGAGCCCAGGCCTTCACCTTGTCGGCAACGGAAGCGAGGTAAGCTTCAGCAGCGGCAGCGGCCTTGTTGCGGAGAAGCGTATTCTTGATGCTGTTGAAGTACAGGTCAACGCTGCGTTCACCAGCCTTGAGTTCCTTGACCTTTTCAGCAACCACGACCCACTTGTTGTTCTTCAAGATCGGAGAAACCTTGCTAGCTTCGTCCGGGAGGTTTTCGTTCGGCCAGGCATAAGCGGCAAGCCCCTTCAGGTAACCGACACCTTCAATATTGTCGCCACGAGAAATCCAGTTAGAAGTGTGAACATCGAGGTTCAGTTCCTTGGCTGCATCGGCAAAAGTCTTGCCAGCATCGACAGAAGCCTTCACCTTGGTGAGAATGCCTTCGAGGCTATCGATTGTTTCAGAAGAAGCGTTCACGACGAGAAGGATATGTGCGACCTTCACGAGATCAGCACCGGTAGAATCCTTGGACTTGCCGAGGCTCTTGATGATGTGGTAGCCAAAGCGGGTACGAACCGGTTCGGAAACGGCACCAGAATCGAGACCGAAAGCGACATCTTCGAATTCCTTGACATAGACACCACGACCCACATAGTCGTCGCTCAAGACGCCGCCCTTTTCAGCAGTGGAGGCATCTTCGGAAGAAATACGGGCCATGTCTTCGAACGTGGTAGTCGAAGAGGAATCGGTCAGCTGGTAATAAAGCGTCATGGCATATTCGCGAATGCGGGCGTCATCGCCGGCAGTAGCTTCGACCGGGAGGTATGCAAATTCAAACTGGGCCATGTCCTTCTTGACAAAGAAGCTGTCGCGATGGGCATTGAAGTAGCCAGCGACCATCACGCTGTCCACGGCATTTTCGTCAGCCTTGAAATCTACACCGTTGACAACCGCCACCTGCAGTTCGTAGTCGGTCATGCGACGGTTAACATTCCAGTTCGCTTCGAGAGACGTCGGGTGTACAGAAGCGCCGACCAGCACTTGCAGTTGGCGAGCCGGAATCGTGTTAACCTTCAGGTCTTCTTCGAGCTGAAGCATCACACCCCAGCGGAAAGCTTCGGGAGTCTTGAGCCAAGCGTCGTATTCGTCCTTGTTGAAAGTAGAATCGGTAAGGAACTTCGGGAGGCTGGCAATATATGCATTGCTACGCTGCATCAGGTCTTCCTGGCTGGTAGCCTGCTGCTGGATCATGTACAGGCGGCGCTGGGCTTCCTGCACCAAGCGGGCACGCACGGCATCCGGATTGCGGCTGAATTCGGATTCGAGTTCGGCGACCGACGCGCTCAGTTCGGCTTTTTCGAACTGTTCGTTCAAGAGAATCTGGCGAACAAAGCTACGGAAGACTTCGCTACGCAGCTGGTTGTACTGTTCGTCCTCGAGGTGCTGGCCCTGGTATTGGTTTTGCACGATGTTCTTGATACGGGAGTCGAACTCGGCATAAGTAATCTTCTTGTCGTTTACAACGCCGACCGGATAGCTGTGTCCTTGGTTCGGGACACGGTCCATGGCCAAAAGGCCCACCACGATACCCGCGGCAAAGATAACGATAATCCACTTGGCTTTTTCATTAATCCACGTTAACATAGAGTAGACTCCATAGAAATTTTTGTCGGGCAAAATGTAGCAAAAAAAATCTATTACTTTTATTTTGCATTCAAATAATGCCGAAATAGCCGTTTTTTTCTATCTATATACACCGAAAAAAACAAAGTTTAGTCAACGGAGTTCGGTCATGTACGACATTTTGGTTCTGGGAGCAGGAATTTCTGGCTTGAGTGCAGCACTCCATGCCGCAGAAAAAGGCTTTTCGGTTGTTATTCTCACTAAGGGTGCGAAACCGGACGGCTCATCGAACTACGCTCAAGGCGGAATCGCGACCGTTACCGAAAAAACAGACAAGTTCAAGTTCCATATTGACGACACGCTGGAAGCTGGTGCAGGCCTTTGCAAGAAAGAACCCGTGAACATTCTGACCAAGAGCGGCCCAGATACCATTCGCCAGCTGGTCAAGTGGGGCGTGCAGTTCACCCCCTCGCCCGCCGACAAGACACAATTTGACTTGCACTTGGAAGGCGGCCACAGCCACCACCGTATTTTGCACGCCGCAGACCTCACCGGTAAAGAGATTATGCGCGCCCTGCTTTGCGAACTGCACAAGCACAAGAACATTCACTACATTGAAAACTGCTACATCAAGGACTTGATTTGCAAGGGCGAAGGCAAGAACAAGCGCTGCATCGGTGCCAAGATTATTCACCAGAAGACGGGCATTGTCGAAGACCTTTACGCAAAGGCTTCTATCCTTTCTACTGGCGGTGCCGGTCGTATCTGGCAGTACACGGTTTGCCCGCATGACAGCTGCGGCGACGGTATGGCGATTGCTGCCCGCGCAGGGGCCGCGCTGCAAGACATTGAATTCATGCAGTTCCACCCCACGAGTCTTTACGCTCCGAACCTCAAGAAGCCGTTCCTGATTTCGGAAGCAGTGCGTGGCTTTGGCGGAATCTTGAAAAACGACAAGGGCGAAGAATTCATGAACCAAGTGCACCCGCTGCACTCCCTTGCACCGCGCGACATTGTGGCCCGCGCCATTCATAGCGAAATGCAGCGCTTGGGCAAGCCCAACATGTTTATTGACTTGAGCGGTCGCACGCCGAAAGACATCAAGAGCCATTTCCCGAACATTTACGCGAAGTGCCTCGAGGCAGGAATTGACATTACCAAGCAGTGGATTCCGGTGGTGCCGGCCGCACATTACATGTGCGGAGGCGTACTGGTCGACACATGGTCCCGCACCGAGATTAAGGGCCTGTACGCCTGCGGCGAAGTCGCCGCTACCGGCGTCCACGGCGCAAACCGTCTGGCTTCGAACTCGCTTCTGGAAAGCGTCGTCTTCGCCATCCGCGCTGTCGACAACATTAGCGAAAGCGGTCTCCTGAAAGAAAAGATTGCTACAAGCAAGTCGAGCAAGAAAGAAAAGGTTTCGTTCACCAAGTCCGCCTACTGGCGCAAGCGCAAGAAGATTCTGCAGGACATGATGTGGACGCATTGCGGAATCGTGCGCACGGTTGCCGGGCTCAATCAGGGGCTCAAGGTTGTCGAAGAACTTGAAAAAGATGTCAACACCGCCATCAAGAACAAGGAAACCGAAAACCTGTACTTCATTGAATTCCTGAATGCATTGCAGGTATCGAAGATGATTCTGATTGCAGCACTCCACCGCAAGGAATCTCGCGGACTCCACTACATTCTGGATTATCCGAATCTGGACCCGAAGACGAAACACCATACGATTTACTTAAAGTAGGAAGTAGACGGTAGGAAGTAGACAGTAGACAGTTGGAAGTTGGACGTGGAAGGAAAAAGCGCAAAACCTTCAAAGATTGGCGGGTACACACCGACGCAGGAACTGGGTTCCGGCGCCATGGGCCAGCTGTGGCTTTGCCATGACAAGTCGCTCGACCGCATGGTCGTGGTCAAGCAAATGCAACAGGACATCGAAGACAACGATGTCAATGTCCGCCGCTTTATGCAAGAAGGCAATATCCTTGCGCACCTAAACCACCCGGCCATTACCAAGCCCTACGCCCTTTGGAAAGAAAAAGACGGCAAGCTTTCGCTGTCCATGGAATTCGTGCACGGGCTCACGCTTCGTCAGATTCTTGACAAAGTAAAACAGCCGCCTCTGTGGGTTGTTCTGAACATTTTGCACGAAATCCTTTGTGCCTTGGGCGAAGCTCACCGCAAGGGAATCGTCCACCGCGACATCAAGCCCGCCAACATCATGGTCGATAACGACGGGCGAATCCATTTGCTCGATTTCGGCATCGCGCATACGGAATCTCCGCTCAAGTTCAACAAGGGCGAAGACGCCGAACGATTAACGCAAACGGGCGCCATTCTCGGTACCGTCACTTACATGAGCCCCGAACAGACTGTCGGCGAAGAAGCCACTCCGGCATCCGACCTGTTTGCCGTAGGCATCATCGCAAGCGAAATGCTCATGGGCCAAAACATTTTCCGCGGCACGAACTTTAGCGACACGCTCCAGAGAATCCAGAAGCTCCGCGTCACCGAAAAGGCATTTGACAAGGAACTCCCCCGCCGCTTAAAGAAATTGATCGCAAAGATGCTGAACAAGGATCCGCACAAGCGTCCGCTCACCGCATTCGATGCTGCCGAGCAAATTTCGCTTGTCATGCGCAATTACCCGCGCGACATGGTTCCGTACATGGCCATGTGGATTTACGCCATCAAGGATTCTATCAAGCAGAAAACCGACTCAATCGACGAAACGCTTTTCACCGAACCCCCGATTTATCCGACGCATATCAAGTTCCACTTTTTCAAGGGACTTGGCATCGGCGCTATTATTGGCTTTTTAATTTGTTTTATCATTACACGTTTTATTTAGGCAATCTTTTTTTAGAAAACAAATTCCATGAACGCAATAGACATTGTCTGCCTCATCATCATTCTTTTTCTCATGTTGCTCGGTTTATGGCACGGATTTTTCCGCGGGATATTCCGACTGATTGCCTGGGCCGCAGGCATTGTGGGCGCCTATTTTGCATGCGACTTGCTTTCTGACTTTGTTTCAAGCACGTTGCAGGCAAGCGCATTTTCGACAAAGCTCGTTTGCATGTGCATCGGATTCCTGGTTCCGTTCCTGCTGTTCCTGTTTGTAGGGCGATTCCTCCAGCACATTACCGAAAACACGACTGTCGGTAAAGCCGACCGGATTCTCGGAGGAATTTTCGGAGTCATCAAGGCATTGCTCATTTGCTTTGTGCTGCTGACGATTTTGCACCTGTTCCCCTTTGGCGGAATTATTCCCGAAACCCGCGACACCGCGTTCGCTTACGACGCCTACAAGGCATCTCTTGAATTGATGGGTTATTCTTCGAAGCCGGTGAACTTGCTCGATGTCGCCGAAAAGAAAGCCAACGAAATCACCAAGTCCATTACGGACAAGGCCGCCGAAAAGGCATCCGAAGCAGCCAAGGATGCCGCCGACAAGGCAACCGAAGTTGTCAAAGAAACGGCCAAGGATGCCGCCGACAAGGCAGCCGAAGTCGCCAAGGAATCGGTCAAGGACGCCGTCGACTCGCTCAAGAGCACCGCTAAAGAAGCAAAAGAAGCCGCTAAATAGCCGTCTTATTTTGTTGCGTACTTGCGCGCTTCTTTAATAATATCGTCTTCGCCGTCGACGTGATGATTACGCATCACGAACTTGCCGTTACAAATCACGGAATGGATAGCGCTGGAATCGCCTGCGTACACCCAGTTGCTCACTAAGTTGTAATTGGGCACAAGGCGTTCATTCCTCAAGTCCAGCAACAAGGCATCCGCCAAGAAATCGTCGGCAATCAGGCCCGCCGGGATTCCATAGGCAAGCGCCGTATTCGACGTCGCCATTTCGAAAGCCTCTACCGCAGGCAACGCTTCGGCGTTACCGCCCTTGCGTTCCACCTTTGCCAAAAGCGAAATCAACTTCATTTCTTCGTGCATGTCGAGGTTGTTGTTCGACGACGCGCCGTCGGTACCAAGCCCGACAAGAGTACCGCTATCCAAAAGCGCATTCACCTTCGGAATTCCGCTACCGAGTTTCAAGTTCGAACACGGATTCAGTATCGCCGCCGATTCTGATTCCGCCATCAAGGACATTTCATATTCGTTCAGGTGAACGCAATGCGCAGCCACAAAGTTTTCGCCCAGAATTCCCCACTTGTCAAGGAGTTCTACGGGAGTACAGCCATACTGCTTTTGACAGTCCTTGACTTCCTTGAGCGTTTCAGAAAGGTGTGTATGCAGAATGTAGTTTTCTTCGCGGGCCACCTTGGCGCAACGCTTGAAGATTTTTTCGCCAACCGTATAAATGCTGTGCGGCATCACGGCGAGCTTGACGCGGTCCGATTCAAAACGGTGATCTTGCAGGAACTTGAAATTTTCTTCAATATGTTCGGGCGTATCCAAGTTTTCGGCAATCGTTACGCCAATAGAGGCTCGGATTCCCATTTCCTTCACCACCTTCATGGTGACTTCGCGACGCCAGTACATGTCCGAAAAAAAGACGGTTCCGGACTTGATCATTTCAAGCACGGCAAGGCGCGTTCCGATTTCGATATCCTTCGCCGTAAGTTTTGCCTCGAAGGGCCAGATGTATTCCGTGAGCCATTTCTGGAGAGGCATATCGTCGGCATAGCCACGCAAAAGTGTCATGGCGGCATGAGTGTGGCCATTGTAGAACGGTGGCACTATGGCAAGCCCATCGCACTTGACAATTTCGGCATTCTCGTAATCGCGCTTGGAAAGTTCACGACCAACCTTGGCAAATTTCTTGCCCGAAATCAAAATATCCTGTTTTTTTCCTTGAAAAAGCACGGATTGGAGTATCGTTTTTGCCATAATTTTCACTCATGAAACTGATTTACACGAAAAGTAGAATATTTCGGGAGCGTTTTTAGCGGTTTTAGTATATAATTATGGTATGAAGATGGACGAACTGGAAACTCTCCCTATTTCAAGAGCCCAATTTCAGAAATTGGACATTTTCAAGAACGTCGCTTTTGAAAGCCTCGCCGGTTATCTTCTCGGCTGCAAAACCATTACCGTGGAACCGGGAACATTGCTCATCGACCTGAATCAACCCAAGCGCCGATTGCTGATTTTGCTTGACGGCATGCTCCAAGTCGTCATGAAATCCAAGGGAGGCTCTTTTTCGGACAACATTCTTCCCGGACACTGCGCAGGCGAAATGTCCATATTCGACAACGTTAAACCCAGCGCCCAAGTTTTTGCAAACGAGAAGAGCACGCTTCTCGTGATTGATGCTGGTACCGCGCTAGCCATGCTTAACGCATCGCACGACTTGTGCCTCAACTTCTTGCAACTGCTAAGCAGCAGACTTCGCAACAACAACAAAGTCGTCTGCGAAGAAGAATACCACATTCGCTGTATCGAAGAAAATGCGAAGGCGGATTCCCTGACCGGACTTCACAACCGTCGATGGCTCGAAGAGATGTACACCCGCGAACTCAAGCGCAGTAACGAAGGCGATTTTCACCTTTCGGCATTCATGCTCGACATTGACCACTTCAAGAATATCAACGACACCTTCGGGCATATCGCCGGAGACCAGGTGCTCATTGCCATCGCCAAATGCATTACGAATTGCCTAAGGCCCTCGGACATGCCAGTGCGTTACGGCGGCGAAGAATTCACAGTGTTTCTACCGAATACAACTAGCGAAAACGCTAAAATCATCGCAGAACGACTGCGTTCCTGTGTCGAAAAAATGCAAATAGCGCTCTCTTCGGGCGAGGTCATCTCCGTTACCGTAAGCGTGGGCTTTACCGAAAGGCAGCAAGGGGATACCGTAGAATCAATCATCAAGCGCGCCGATGACGCCTTGTACTACGCCAAAGAATCCGGGCGCAACCGCATATGCCTGAACCTTGGCGAAGACTCCATGTTTTTGTTTTAAAAACAGGTCGGGCGCTAACGCGCCCTTTCAGGTATGAGGTCGTTCGCCTACGGCTCTCTTTGAGGTATTATTTTTCTCAAAGCGAGTGAAACGAGCGTCCTCAAAGCAAAGCGAGCTCATAGCTCACTGCTCTAAAGGCGCTTGAGGACGGCAGCGGCGTGGTGGATAAAGCCTTCTTCGGTAGCAACGGCGGCAATCGCCTTCGCATTCTTCTTGATAGCCTTTTCACTGTAGCGGATAATGCTCATGCGCTTGAGGAAGTCGTAGACACCGAGCGGGCTGAAGAAACGGCCCGTGCCGTTAGTAGGCAGCACATGGTTCGGGCCAGCAAAGTAGTCACCCACTGGCTCGGAGGACCACGGGCCGATAAATACGGCGCCAGCGTTCTCGATTTGAGCGGCCATAGATTCGGCTTCGGCGGTCATCACTTCCAAGTGTTCCGGAGCAATGCGGTTCGCGATTTCAACACCGTCGAACCAGTCCTTCACCACCAAAATGCGGCCGAAGTTGCCGAGCACCTTTTCGAGGAGTTCTCGCTTCGGGGAATTTTCGACCTGCACATCGACGCAAGCAGAAATCATCTGGGCGGTTTCCATATTGTCGGTAATGCAAATGGCAGCTTCGAAACCGGAACCGTGTTCGGCCTGGCTCAAAAGGTCGGCAGCGACAAAGTCCGGATCGCAGGTGTTGTCGGCCATCACGAGCACTTCGGAGGGACCTGCCACCATGTCGATATCGACAACGCCGAAGACTTCTTTCTTGGCGATAGCGGCAAACACGTTACCCGGTCCCACAATCTTGTCGACGCGTTCCACAACCGTCTTGCCCTTGACATCCTTGGCACCGTATGCAAGCAGGCCAATCGCTTGAGCGCCACCGATGTGGTAGACTTCATCAATGCCGAGTTCCTGCAGCACGAATGCCACAGCACGGTTGATTTCGCCCTTGATCGGGGTCACCACCACGATATCCTGAACGCCCGCCACCAGAGCCGGAACGGCGTTCATAATCACGGTACTCGGGTAAATGCCCGCACCACCCGGCACATAGAGGCCCACACGCTTCATGGGGCGAATGCGCTGACCGAGGACTACTCCATCGGCCCCTTCCATAAGCCAGGATTCTTCCATCTGGTTCTGGTGGAAATCGCGCACGTTCTTGATGGCTTGCTTCAAGGCCTTCTGGAGTTCCTTCGGGCACTTGGCGGCAGACTTTGCAATGGCGGATGCCGGCACGCGGATGTTCTTGCCCTTAAGGCCATCGAACTTCTGGGCGTATTCCGTCGCCTTGGCGATGCCACCCTTCTTAATATCGGCAAGGATCTGCATTACCTTGTCGTGAATTTCCCTGCTCGGGGCAACTTCGCGCCCGCAAATACGTTCGATTTCAGCAGATTTCGGAGTAACTTTTACGATTTGCATGGATTATTTCTTCCTTGATACACCGGCAAGATTGCGGACCTTGCGGGCAGTCAATTTTTTCGTTTTAGATGAAGCGGTTTCCTCTTTTACGGGAGCCGTCGCAACGGGTTTCACGTCCAGATGCTTGTAGGCACCTTCAATCACCTTTTCATCGACAAGAATCTTGTAGGTCAAACCGTCAACGAATGCCATCCAAGACGCTTCGATAATGTTGCTCGAAACACCGACCACATTCCAGTATCCCTTCTCGTCGCCAAAGGTCGTCCACACGCGAACCGTTGCGTCAGAAGCCACCTTGGAACCAAGCACACGCACCTTATAGTCATCGAGTTTGACCTTCGCCATATTCGGGAAGAACGGGAGCAATGCCTTGCGGAGGGCCGCATCCAAAGCATTCACCGGGCCGTCGCCTTCGCTCACCTGATGACTAATCTTGTCGCCAATCTGGAGTTTTACAGTCGCCTGCGAAACAGACACGCCCTGCGGAGTCTTGTCTTCAATGACTCGGTAATTCAGCACCTTGAACGGTTCCTTGACCATTCCCAAGTGGCGGTACACAAGCATCTTGAAGCTCGCTTCGGCACTGTCAAAATGCCAGCCGGCGTTTTCGCGTTCCTTGATTAAAGAAAGCAGACTTGCCACCACCGGGTCCTTCTTGTCGATACCTGGCTTAATGGCCTTGAGTTTTTCGACCACCAGAGAACCACCCGCCTGGTCGCTCGTCACAAACACGCGATCGTTACCGACGGCATGCGGGTCGATGTGTTCAAAGCTGCGAGACACCTTCATCACGCCATCGATATGGGCTCCACCCTTATGGGCAAAGGCGGCATCACCCACATACGGAGCATGCGGGTCGCTCGGCAAATTCACGATCTGGTCAATGTTTCCGCTCAGCTGGCGAAGTCTTGCAATCTTTTTCGCTGCAAAGAACTTGGCTCCCATCTTGAAGTGCAAATCGGCAGCGATAGTCGTAAGGTTCGCGTTACCGCAACGTTCACCAAAACCGTTCACCACGCCCTGCACCATGACGGCACCGTTCTTTACGGCATAAATGCTGTTGCACACGCCAAGGCCAGAATCATCGTGAACATGGATTCCGATAGGAGTCGAGATACGCTTCTTGACATCCTTGACAATTTCTTCAAGTTCCCATGGCATGGTTCCGCCATTGGTATCGCAAAGCACGATATAGTCGGCATGGCCCTTTTCTGCGGCGCGCAAGGTTTCCATGGCATACTCGGGATTAGCCTTGTAGCCATCGAAGAAGTGTTCTGCATCGTAAATGACTTCTTCGGAGTTTTCCTTGAGGTATCCGACAGAAGATTCGATCATGTCGAGGTTTTCTTCGAGCGTCGTGCGAATCACGTCTGTCACATGCAGGTCCCAGCTCTTGCCAAAAATGGTCTTGACCGGGGCACCCGACTTCACAAGAGCCTGCAGCAGCGGGTCCTTTTCGGGAATCGTTCCGGGACGGCGCGTAGAACCGAACGCAGCAATCTTCGCATGCTTCAGCTTAACTTCCTTAATCTTCTGGAAGAATTCTTCGTCGGTCGGGTTACTCGGATTGGGCCAGCCACCTTCGATATAGTCAAAACCGAAATGGTCCAAAAGGCGTGCAATCTGCAACTTGTCCGCTAAAGACAAACTGATTCTGCGATCCTGGTTACCATCGCGTAGGGTCGTGTCGTAGAGAAAAACTTTCATGAGTCGTAATTACTTTTTCTTTTTGTCTTTGCCGTAATAGCTGTACTTACCATAACCATAGCTGCCGTAGCCATAGCCATGACCATCGGATTCGCAATGGTTCATCACGAACGCGCGAGGCTTGCCTTCGCAGCAACGGTCGAGTTTCATCATGGATTCCTTGATCTGATCCATGGAATGCTTGCCGTAATGGAGAACAAACAAAGCGAAGTCCACAATCGGGTAAATAAGTTCGGAATCCGTCACCAGTTCCAGAGGCGGCGTATCCACAATCACAATATCAAACTTACTCTTGGCTTCATCCAAAAGGTTCTTGAAGTTGTCGCCGCGCAAGAGTTCACTCGGCGACACATCGGTCTTACCGGCACCAAGCACATACAGGTTCTTGGTAATGGAATCGGCCACAGCGTTATCCAAGGAGCACTTGCCTTCGAGTACATCGCCCAAGCCCTGCTTGCGGTGGCTATATACCACGCCGCGACGCATGTCGGCATCGATGAGCAAAGTCTTCTTGCCAGAGCCCGCAAAAAGGGCAGAAACGTTCTTGGAAACAAAGGACTTGCCCACGCCCGGAATCATGCCCGTCACCATCATGACGCGCAAATCATTCGTTGCAAATTCAATAGCCGTATAAAGAGAACGAAGCGCTTCGCTTGACGGCGAATCTGGGTCGTCTTCGACCAGGGGTTTCGTATTCTTGCCCTTGTTGCGCTTGAGGAGAATCGCGTTTTCGGCCTTCGGAATCTTGGCGTAGACGCTAATGCCGGTTTCACGTTCAATTTCAAGAGAACTGCGAACACCTCGCTTGGTCATCTGCAACAGGTAAATCAGCAAGGCACCCAAAAGGAACGCTCCGCCAACGCAACCGGCAAAGATAACCTTCTTGTTCGGCTTGCTGGGCTTGCGTTCGATCTGGGCGTAGTCCACAATACGCACGTTACCCACTTCACCGGCGCGCACCACGCGGAGCTGCTGAATGTTGTTAAGCATTGCCGTATACTGGGCGTTGTTCACGGCCACTTCTTCTTGCAAGCTCATCACGTCTTGCTGGGTACGCGGCATATTTTCGGCAGACTTCTTCAAACGGGAAAGTTCAGAACGCAAGCGGCTCTGCTGTTGCATAATAGTCTGGACAGCCGGGTGTTCTTCCTTGAACAAGCGCGTTGCTTCCTGACGTTGCTGTTCCAGTTCCAAGACTTGCTTTTCCAATTCCGAGACCTTTTCCAAGTGAACTCTGGTTTCACCCGTCATGTCCACAGAACCAATTTTCAAGCGGTAGTCTGCCAGCTTCTTTTCGGCAGAATCCAACTTAGCCTTAACTCCCGGAAGCTGATCTTCCAGGAATTCCAAAGTCTTTTCAGCTTCGGCGCTGCGCATTTCCACATTCTGGCGCAGATAAATATTCGCAATTGTGTTCAAAACAGAAGCAGCCTTGTCAGCATAGCGATCCGTATAGGACACTCCTATGATACCAGTCTGTTTTCCCTTTTCGGCCACATCAAGCTTTTTAACCAAGCCTCGGACTGCATCTAGCGGTTCGGACTGAACAAGAACAAACCGCTGACCAGGTCTTGCTAGCAAATGTTTAACATGAACTCTAAGAGTATCTCCACCATAGGGAGCTGATAGCGACTCGCCTACTTTCCCTTGCAAAAGCTTTACGCCTTCGGGAGTATAAACGGCAAATTCATTGTCGCCGACAACCTCGGCAGTCCACTTTTCAATGCGGGCAATTTCAGGAATGTAAAGGTCTTCAAGGTCCATGCGGCCTTCCTGATGGAGCAAGCGGTCGATGGCGCCCTTCGGGTAAGCGTTAAAGCATAGACGTTCCTGTTCGACAACATAGGTCAGAACCATGCGACTCTTCAAAAGTTCGATTTCGGCTTCGGCAGGAGAGGCAACGTCCAAAAGGGCACCCATTTCGCCCATGGCCTTCCCAGCCTTGTTACCCTTCACGTCAATCTGTAAAAGGGCATCGCTCGTAAACTGCGGACGCATCCAGTTCGAAGCCAGGAAACCTGCCGCGCAGCCGAGAACAATACAAAAAGCCAAAAACAGCTTATGCTTCAAAAGCAAACCTAAGACTTCGAGGATATCGATTTCGTCTTCATCCTTATGGTTTGCTGAAGAAGTAGAGCCTATAGAATTATACTGATTATTCAGTTCCATTTTCATCCTTTCTTGATCTTCATTTACAAAAATAGAAAAAGAGGCCGCAGAGCATGTCCGCGACCTCTTTGTATAAGCTAGAAAAGCTTTATTTCTTCTTAGCGTTCTTCCGTGAGCCGCTGGCGACTCATCGTAATGAGTCGTCGAGGCGAGAGCAAAGGCCAAGCGTAGTTTACTACTTCTTTTTAGCCTTTGCGGTCTTCTTAGCCGGAGCCTTCTTTGCAGAAGCCTTGCAGAACTTCACGTAGGCAGCGAGGGTGTCGCAGAACACTTCGTCCGGAGTGTTATCGCCGTTGATGCGGCTGATGATGGACTTGCTGTACTTGCCGAGAACCTTGGCGGTAGATTCCTTGTAAACCTTGAGACGGTTCTTGATTACGGCTTCGTCGGCGTCGTCCTTGCGGCCTTCGATTTTCGCGCGGTTGAGGAGGCGGGCCACGATGGTCTTTTCGTCCTTGATGTCGAGCACGAAGATGTGCTTCACGTCGACCACGGATTCAATGAGCTTGACCTGGGCAACCGTGCGAGGAATACCGTCGAGAAGGAGGGTATCCTTATCCGGGTTCACCTTGTTGGTGTTGATGAGGCCTTCGATGAAGCGGCCGAAAATTTCCACAGTGGCTTCGTCCGGAACCAAGAGGCCCTTGCTGGAATAAGAAGCGAGAAGCTTGCCGGATTCGCTGGAAGGAGCAATGCCACGGAAGATATCGCCCGTGGAAATGTGCTTGAGAGACGTAGTAGCAGCGAGCTTTGCGCCGACGGTACCCTTGCCGGAACCCGGTGCGCCAAAGATAAGAACTGCAGGAATTTTAGCCATTGTATAACCTCTTGGGTTTGATTGTTGAATTTTTTCGCGGGTAAATATAAAAAATGTGTAATGTGTGATGTGGAATGAGAAATTAATCATTACACATTTCACACTTCACATTTCACATTGCTATTAACTCGGTAACGCCTCGGATGTGAACTTGAGCTTGTTGTTTTCGACATCGATGGAGATAGTCGAGAAATCCTTGTAGATTCCAAGGAGCAAGCCTTCGGCAATTTCGTCTTCCACCAGGTTCTGGATGGAGCGGCGAATCGGACGCGCGCCGAGTGCAGAATCGTAGTTGTGGGACACGATGAATTCCTTGGCCGCTTCAGAAACTTCCAAGAGTATTCCGCGTTCAGACAAGTTCTTCTGCAAGAAGGTCAGCTGAATATCTACGACAGAAGACAGGTCCTTCTTGGTCAACGGGCGGAACACGATCTGCTCATCCACACGGTTCAAGAACTCCGGAGAGAACACGCGCTTGACTTCTTCGCGGATGGCCGTTTCCATACGTTCGTAGTCGTCGGTCTCCCCCATCTTGGTGAATCCCATGCCGCTGCTGTGGCGCACTTCGCGAGCGCCCGCATTACTCGTCATGATGATGATGGTGTTCTTGAAGTTGATTTTGCGGCCGTAGCTATCCGTAAGGATACCGTCATCCAAAATTTGCAGGAGCAAGTTGTAGATATCCGGGTGAGCCTTTTCGATTTCGTCGAGGAGTACCACGCAGTAGGGACGCTTGCGCACCTTTTCGCTGAGCTGTCCACCGCTATCTTCAAAGCCTACGTATCCCGGAGGCGCACCAATCAGGCGGCTCACGCTATGCTTTTCCATGTATTCGCTCATGTCGATACGAATCATGGATTCTTCGCTACCAAACAAGCATTGGCTTAGGACCTTCGCCAGTTCCGTCTTACCGACACCCGTAGGGCCAAGGAACAAGAAACTACCCATGGGGCGTTTTGCGCTGCGAATACCTGCA
Source organism: Fibrobacter sp. UWB1 (assembly GCF_002210325.1). Lineage (NCBI taxonomy): Bacteria > Pseudomonadati > Fibrobacterota > Fibrobacteria > Fibrobacterales > Fibrobacteraceae > Fibrobacter > Fibrobacter sp. UWB1. Next base: position 90,040 of record NZ_MWQL01000005.1, on the reverse strand, counting down.
CGGGTACGGCGAATGGCCTTCACCACGGCATCTACAGCCTGGTCCTGGCCAATCACGCGTTCCTTGATTTCGTCACCGAGCTTCAGGAGTTTCTGAGTTTCTTCACCGGCGAGACGACTGATAGGAATGCCCGTCATCTTGCTGATGCAGTCGCGGATTTCGTTTTCGTCTACCACCGGCAAGTCTGCCGAGTCTTCCTTATTCAAGGCTTCGCGGCGTTCGGCGATGCGGTTCGTCAATTCTTCAATCTTGTCGCGGAGGGTTGCAGCCGTTTCGTACTGCTGGTCGGCAATCGCCTCTTCCTTCTTTTGCATGGTCGCGGCAAGTTCGTCTTCCATTTCCTTGAGGTCTTGCGGCGTACGAATCGAATTCAGGCGCACGCGGGCGCCGGCTTCATCGAGTACGTCGATTGCCTTGTCCGGTAAGAATCGATCGCTGATATAGCGTTCGGCGAGCGTCACCGCGGCACGAATCGCTTCGGGCGTATAATGTACCTTGTGGTGCTGCTCGTACTTCGGACGAAGTCCTTCCAGAATCTGGATAGAATCTTCGGAATTAGGCGGATTCACGACAATCGTCTGGAAGCGGCGTTCAAGAGCGGCATCCTTTTCGATGTACTTGCGGTATTCATCGATCGTCGTTGCACCAATGCACTGGAGTTCGCCTCGGGCGAGCGCCGGCTTAAAGATGTTGCTGGCATCGAGGCTACCTTCGGAGCCGCCCGCGCCCACAATCGTATGAAGTTCATCGATAAAGAGAATCACCGAATTATCGACGCGCTGGAGTTCCATAATCAGGCCCTTCACGCGTTCTTCGAACTGGCCGCGGTACTTGGTGCCTGCCACCATGGCAGCCACATCAAGCGTCACCACGCGCTTGTTCATCAAGAGTTCCGGAATCTTCTTCTGAACAATCTTCTGGGCAAGGCCTTCGATAATCGCCGTCTTACCTACGCCCGGTTCACCGATAAGCGCCGGATTGTTCTTTTTGCGGCGGCAAAGAATCTGGATCAAGCGTTCAATTTCGCGACCACGCCCGATAATCGGGTCGAGCTTGCCCTGCTTGGCAAGCGCCGTCAAGTCGCGACCGAAGTGATCGAGAATCGGCGTCTTGGAACGGCTCTGGCTACGCACCTGCTGGCGCGTGTCACCGCGACCCTGCCCCATAAAGCGGTCATCGCCATCCATGCCCTCGCCCTCTTCGCCAGAAGGCTGGCCGTTCATGGCCTCACGCTTGATCTGCTGCAAAGTGCTTTCGAAATTTTCGTAAGTCACACCAAAAGTCGAAAGCGTACCTGCCGCCGGAGATTCGGCCTGCTGCAAAATCGCAAGCATCAAGTGTTCCGGGCCAATATACTGGTCCCCTTCTTCTTTGGCAATTTTTGCCGCATTAAAAAGGGCTGCCTTACAACGCGTGGTAAAAGAAAGCAGCGCACCGTGAGCATCGCCCACAGTCATAATGCCACCGTTCGTCGTCAACGAGCGCTGTACATTTTCACCAAGTTCATTCAAATTGATTTTGAGGGCGCGCAAGGTTTCGGCAGCAAAGCCGGAATCTTCGCGCACAAGGCCGAGCAGCAAATGTTCGGTCGTAACGCTGTCGCTACCTAAGTTGCGGGCCGCAATGCGGGCAGCCTGCAAAACAGCCTTTGCTTTCTTTGAAAAAATACCGTTGATATCAGACATATTTCTCCTTAAGCTACTGAATGACGCCGCCGTGCATCACGACACGCCTTTTTGCAAAACTAGCCAATTTTTCGTCGTGCGTCACAATCAAGAAAGCCTGATTAAACTTTTCGTTGAGTTCACCAATCAATTCGTTCAGCATCGCAGAATTCGCCTCATCGAGGTTGCCGCTCGGTTCATCGGCCAGCACCAAATCCGGATGGTTCATGAGTGCACGGGCAATGGCCACGCGCTGGCGTTCACCGCCGCTGAGTTCACGCGGCAAATGCTTGAAGCGGTCCTTGAGGCCCACCGTTTCCAAAAGCATCGCGGCACGTTCCTTGCATTCCTTTTCAGAAGTTCCGAGAACGCGACCCGGCACGCACACGTTTTCAATCGCCGTAAATTCGCTCAACAAGTGATGGAACTGGAACACGAAGCCCACCTGCACACGATGGTAGCGGTCACGCTCGGCGTCGTTGAACTTGGAAAGCGCCTTCCCCTTAAAGAGGATTTCACCAGAAGTCGGCGTATCGAGCATCCCCACCAAATTCAAAAAAGTCGACTTACCCGAACCCGAAGAACCCGTGAGAGCCACCAGCTCACCCGCTTCCATCTCAAAATTCACACCCTTGAGGATTTCGAGCTTTTCACCCGTCTCGGAGAAAACGCGACGAAGGTTGATTGTTTGCAAAAGCTTATCGGACATATCTAATCCTTACGGGTCTCCATTTCCATTAGAATCTGAGCCAAGACTTTGTAATCCAAATACTGGATTCCCTCTTGTCCCTGATTGATTTTATCGGCCAGCTCACTATGATAGTACAAGTCCATAGCCTCTTCCAAAGAACAATTTTTTTGTTGCGCAAGATTCAAAGGATTCCTGAATCATCGTAGAAAATATACATTTTTTCATTATGAGAGCCATTCTGCATAATTTTCTGGCGTTATCGTTTCCACTTCCGCGTCGGGATAGCGGTTGGTGAACGCCTTGGTCACGCGGCTTCGTTTTCTGCTGTTCCATTTGAATTCGAACGCCTTGATTTTCGAACCCAGAACTTCCAGATAGTCCACTTCCATCTGGTCGGTCGTCCGCCAAAAATACGGTAGACCGTCAGCCCGCTTGTAGGCGTTCTTTTTCATCCGTTCGCTAATGACGTAGTTTTCCCAAAGTGCACCGACATCGTTCCGTTGGGGGATGGGGGTAAAGTCATTCAGCACGGCGTTACGAATTCCGTTATCCCAGAAATAGAACTTAACACCTTTCTTGATTTCATTTCGCAAATTACTCGAATAAGACGACAACGGAAAAACGATAAAAGCTTGTTCCAAAATTTTCAGGTATGATTCCACAAGCGTTCGCGACACTCCAAGAAGCCCCGACAATTCGTTAAACGAAACTTCACTGCCGACCTGCAAGGCTAGCGCCCTTAACAGCTTCTCTAGAACGGCGGGCTTACGAATACCTTCGTATTGCATAATGTCCCGGTATAGGTAACTTTCGGCAAGCAACTTGAGAGTCTGCTTCATGTCCGCTTCGTTCACGACAACTTCAGGATAGCTCCCAAAAACAAGGCGCAACTCCAATTTTTTGGACTCTTCTAAAAATCCGAAATATTTCTCCAGTTCTGAAAAACATAACGGAAATAATTTGTATTCAAACTTGCGCCCCGTCAAAGGCTCCTCTATGGAATTAGCCAATGAGAACGAACTGGATCCCGTGACAACAACTTGAACATCGTCGCGCGAATCCACGAGCAGCTTTACCGCACGTCCAAGATTCTGAATTTTTTGTCCTTCGTCTACAAAAACGACCTTCCTTGCGCCCATCAACTGGGTCCAGCGGTTCGCCGTCACCGTATCAAAATAATGGACATCAAGGTCGTCGTCTCCGTTCAAAAGCACGGGCTCGACAGACATTTGCCGAAAGATTTCCCTGGCAAGCGTTGTCTTGCCGCTTTGCCTCGGACCATAGACAACGATGACCTTCCCCTTGAAGAAGTTCTGCGATATATCGTCTGCAAGAATTCTGGAAATTTTGCCGTTCATGCCCCAAATATACCCTATTTTAGTCAAAAAAGTCAATATTTTGCACTTATAAACACAGAAAAACTAGATATTTTGCATTTACAAAAGCAAAATTACAAGTTTTCAACCTTTTAGGGTAACTTAATTTTTTTAGTCCTGGAGACAACGAACTGAAAGCCCGAAGTCCTTATTGTCGGTGCTCAGGCTCGCACTGCCTTCGTCGTAGCGCAAGGATATGCCGTTCGCGTTGCCGCTCTCGATCTCAGTAGAACTCCAGAAGTACGCGCCGCCGCCCTCGAAGCTGTAATCCCCATAGTAGCCCCTGTAGCCAGTAGGGAGCGCCGAGAACCCGAAAGCATCCTTGCCGTTACCACCATTCCATCCGGACGTGGACTTGAGCATTGAGCCCGCGGTTGATGAACCACCGACTGCTTTGAACAAAGATTCCCATTCTGTTTCTGTCGGCAGATGCCAGCCATCGGGGCAAATGCCCTGCACCTTTGTCGGGAGCGTGCAGGTCTTGCCGTAACCACAGTCCACACCGTTGCCACCGTCATACAAAGCAACCGAGTCAATCGCCGCCGCCCAGGTGTAAAAGCGACCGGCCACGGCACAGTTTTCAGTTCTATTATTGTAGCACCAGCAGCGCTTCAACAGGATCGGAGTCTTCACGCTATCGGAATAGTTCAAGTTTTCCGCCATCCAAACCTGGTCTCCAATCTTTATGGTCTTGTAGACCTTGTTGTCGCGGGGGTCGGTCATGGTGCCGTAGTCAATATCAGGATTAAAGCGACATTCTTTGGGAACATTCCAACTCCAGCCAGTCTCACCATCTAAAAATGCTGAGCAGTTCTGTTCAACAGATGAACTGCTAGAGACAACCTCTCCAATGCTACTACTGGAAGATTCCCCGTCAAGCGGGGAATGACGAGAAGAGGAAGAAGACTCATCCTTGCCACTTGAAGAAGATTTCAACTCGTCTTTACTGCTACTGGATTGTGCAGAACCGCTGCTAGATTCCGGGTCGATGCCTGGAATGACGCTGGAGGAAGAATCCGAAAAGTCGTCAGAAGACGTACTGCTGTCGCCATCGCATGCGGCAAGAAAAAGAAAACTAAAGACTGATGCGGTTGCTACGCAGCCTCGCAACATCTTGATTTTTTTCATACCAACCCTACTCATGCCTAATAGCTCCTACCGGATCCAAACGGCTAGCCTTCCATGCAGGGAGCAACGTCGCAGCCACACACAGTGCAATGCCGATGACAAAAATCAGAACAACGTCCATCAGGTGCACCGAAATCGGGAAGTACGGAATCACGTAGACATCGCCGGGGAGCTTGATAAAGTGGTAAGCCTCTTGCAGCTTGCAAAGCACAAGACCGATGGTGCCACCGACAATCGTTCCGCCCACGCCGATAAAGCTACCCATGAGCATAAAGACGCGCATGATTCCCGCCTTGCTAAAGCCCATGCTGCGGAGAATGCCGATTTCCTTGGTCTTGTCGATGACGACCATGATAAGGCTACTGATGATATTGAATGCGGCCACCAAGATGATGAGGCAAATCACCGCCGCCACAATGAACTTTTCGTAGTTCATCCACTTGAGGAGCGTGATGTTTTTCGTTTTCCAGTCCATGGCGTAATACGGATAACCTAACCATGACGCAAGGCTGTCCACCGCCTCGCCGGCAAGCCAATGATTGTTCAGGCGGAACTGAATGCCCGTCACCACGTCACCCAGGCCAAGCAGTTTCTGCAATTCCGGGATGCCCACGTAAGCGAGGTTTCCGTCGTATTCATAAGTACCCGTCTCGAAGATTCCGCTCACCACGCACATCATCATTTTCGGGCCACCACTTGTAACCATAGCATCAGGACTCTGGAAGGTCTGCAGCACAAGCTTGTCGCCAACTACCACACGAAGCCTGTTGGCAAGCCCTGAACCGAGAATGATTCCCGGGCGGAGCGTTCCGCTCAAGTCTTCGAGGCTATCGACCGAGTAATTACCCCACTTGATGTACTTATGGATGTCGGTCACGCCTTTGGCGGTTTCAGCATCGATACCGTAAATGACGATACCGTCGTTTACCTTCTTGGAGCTCACGCCCACCTTGTAAATGATGAACGGAGACGACGCCACCACGCGGGAATCGCGGTCGCGGACTTCTTTCATAAGGCTATCGTAAGGCGCAATGAAATCGCCGTTGTAAGCCATCACTTCGAAGTGAGCATCTTTACCGATCATCTGGGCCGTGACTTCTTCTTCGAAGCCGTTGACCGCAGCAAGCGCCACCACCAACGCAAACACGCCGATAGAAACGCCTAACATACTGAAAATGCCAATCAGCGAGACAAAGAGACTCTTACGTTGAGCCCCTAAGTAACGCCAGGCGATTAGAAGTTCGAGTTTGTTCATTCTTAGACGAGAGACGATTAGGTTCGAGGTCGTGCCTTCGGCACTTTGAGGTGTGAGGTATGAGCAATAAAGGTAAGAATCATCTTTCTTGTAGCAACAACTTTTGAACTTAAATCTTCAAAACAGAGTTCGTCAATATAATTCAAGTCATGTGCTAATTGAAGCTGATATTCTACTTCAGTGGACGAACCCACAGCAATTTGCAAGAATTGATTAAATTCTGCCTGAGTTTTTCGGCCACAACCCTCTGCAATATTTGTCGGGATAGAAGCAGAAGCTCTTCTTATTTGAGAAGTCAAACCATAGAGTTCGTCCTTCGGGAAACACTTTCCCGATACCTGATAAATATCTAACGTAAGGGCATGCCCACGTTTCCAGATTTCAAGCGAACGAAAATCTCTCATATCAGATTCCTCAGAGGGGCTTTAGCCCCGACCTCATACCTCAAAGCGACACCGCAGGTGGAGCTACCTCACACCGTGAAGCTACGCTTCGGGTTTCATCAGCGGGAAGAGCTGCACGTCGCGGATGGTCTGCTGGTTCGTAAGCAGCATGACCATGCGGTCGATGCCGAATCCCACGCCGCCGGTAGGAGGCAGGCCAGATTCGATAGCGTGCATGAAGTTTTCATCCATCGGGTGCGTTTCGCCTTCGCCACCGCGGCCGCGGCGCACCTGGTCTTCCAGGAGCTCACGCTGACGGATGGGGTCGTTCAGTTCGGTATAGGCGTTGCCCAGCTCCCATCCGTTAGCGTAGGGCTCGAACTGTTCGATGAGCCCTTCGATGGTGCGGTGCTTCTTGCAGAGCGGGGTGCTCTCGGTCGGCATGTCCTTGATGAAGGTCGGCTGGATGAGCTTGTCTTCCACGGTGAGCTCGAACAGTTCGAGGATACCGCGGCCGCGACTGAATTCGCCGTCCAGGTGGCCGCCCAGCTCTTCCATCTTGGCCTTGATTTCGTCGTCGCTCATTTCGTTGACCTTAAGGCCGCCGAACTTTTCGATAGCCTCGATCATGCTGTAGCGGGGCCACGGAGCCTTGAAGTCGATAACCTTCCCCTGGTAGTCAATCTTCGTGGTGCCGTTAGCGGCAATACAGGCGCGTTCGTAGATGTTTTCAAAATGCACCATCATGTCGTTGTAGTCGGCGTAGGCTTCGTAGAATTCGAGACCGGTGAATTCCGGGCTATGGGTGCGGTCCATGCCTTCGTTACGGAAGTTCTTGGAGAATTCGAAAACCTTTTCCATGCCGCCCACGATGCAGCGCTTCAGGTAAAGTTCCGGAGCCACGCGCAGGTACAGCGTCATGTCGCAAGCGTTGTGGTGCGTGGTGAACGGACGGGCATTTGCACCGCCGTAAATCGGCTGGAGCGTCGGAGTTTCGACTTCGATGAAACCCTTTTCGATGAGGTATTCGCGGATAGCCTGCAGAATCTTGAAACGCTTGATGAACACGTCCTTCACGTCGTCGTTCAAGGCCATGTCAATGTAACGCTGACGGTAACGGGTATCCACGTCGGCAAACTCGTTGAATACGACCTTGTTGCCGTTCTCGTCCACCTTTTCCTTAGCGACCGGAAGCGGGCGCACAGCCTTACTGAGCATGGTCACCTTCTTCACGTGCACGGAGTATTCGCCCGTCTGCGTTTCGAACATGAAACCGTTTACGCCGATAAAGTCACCCAGGTCGGTCATCTTGACGATTTCGTAGTTTTCTTCGCCGACTTCGTCGCGGGCCACCACCACCTGCAAGCGGCCATAACGGTCCTTCAGGTGCATAAAGCACATCTTTCCCTTGCGGTTGAAGCGAACCACTCGGCCAGCAAAAGCAACTTCTTCACCAGACGCCATCAGGGCAGCCTTGTTTTCTTTCAAAACCTTGGAATCATGCGTACGGTTGAACTTGTGCGGATAAGCTTCCACACCCATTTCCTTGAACTTCGCAAGCTTCGCGAGGCGAGCCTGCACCTGGTCATTCATGTCTTGCATTGCCATAATTTGGTCCTTGTTAATTTTTACGAGGACAAATGTAGAAAATTCAGAGTTCGGAGTTCGGAATTCAGAGTTAAATCAACTCCGAAATCTGAAATCAGAATTCCGAATTTACAATTCCCCGTGACGGCGCATTTTGCGGATATTCAGCGGAAGCACATGATTGTGCCAGTGGATCCATTCGTCGTAATAGATGTACTGGCGTTCGCGACGTCTAAAGTTGCGCCCATGAACAATGCGACGACCGTTCTTGATTTCAACAGGAATCGCGATATGCAAGCATTCATGGTACACCACACCGGCCACGGCATACTCCGGGCAGTTGGCGGCATCGTAGCCCTTGCTGATGCTAATCAGGTGGAATTCTTCGCCGGTCACAGGATCTTGACGGACCGAATGGAAGCTGAGCCCGCCTATGCGATTACTCCACGTGATACGGCAAGTTAGTTTGTCTTCAAAATAAGTGCTGTTGATGGCGGCAAGCACATCGTTCAGGTTATGATACTTGCCCTGCGGCTTTATAGGCGGAAGCCTTCCCTTGCTCGACAAGGATTCATCGCCGCGGTCAGCCAAAATTTGCTCGACAAGAGTCCAAAAACGGCTCACCAAGTCCTTGATAATCGCCTTGTTCTTTGCCGTCTTGCGTTTTACAGCGTGTTCTGCCCACTCGGCAGCCAATTCTCGCGCTGGCGCAAACTCAGGGTCTTTCATGTAGGCGGGCAAAATCACTTCGGGGTGGCCAAACAGCACTCCCCCCTTGCAGCGGATGCTCTTCTTGAGTTGCGTATTGTACTTGAAATGCACCAATCCGTTCTGCGAAACCGATGCCGGAACTTTCGGCTTCGCCGGTTCCTTGGGAGCATCGGTATTGTTCCCGAACAGATCAAGTTGCAATCCGAACAAATTCATTTTTCGCCAATCAGACCTTCAAAGCGGTTCACAGCCAAGAGTCCGCCAAAGTAGCTTTCGGGCAAATCCAGCAACGAATAATGTTCCGAGATTCCGTACACGGCATCTTCGATGCTATCCGGCAAGTAAACAATGTAGCTATCGTTTTCGGGCGTCTGCAAATGCTCCGGAGTGCAAAACTTCGGGTCTGTTTCGCTAAAATACATCCGACAAGACACCGGACGCAACGGATACACCGTACAATCGCCCTTCTTGTCCGAAAACGGGCACGGATTCCAGGCGCTAAAATAATCGTGCAGGGCCTTGTCCTCGGCGTAATCGTCCAAATCCATTTGGGCAGGCACCGCCCCCTCGGCGCGGCGCGTCTCAAAAAATTTGCTGAACAGCGATGACCTTACCTGGCACGCCTCCATAATATCGAGCAAGTCATTCCGCCCCCGGAGGTCGCAATACAATGTCACCAGTTCAAAAGGTTCTACCGACATGGGGTAATGATGGCAGCAATTTCCGCAAGCGGGCCTACACTGGATCGGGCGCGGCTGCTGCGGCAAAACCGCATCCAAATACTCCGAAAAAAGCCGGTGATATTCGCGGGTGAACTCCATAACCTTAGGGAGTTCCTGCAGCAAGTTATCGGGTCCTATCGCAGATTCGCGGCCCATAGACGCCGCAATGGCATCTAAGCGATCCCTTTCCTCCCTCAAAAGGGTTGCAAGTCGCATTTCGGCCAAGCGAAAAGCCTTTGTCGGAAAATACTCTCGATAAGATTCCATACTACAAAGATAGATATTTTACCAAATTATGAAAAACAAGCCCTAAAAACCCGCGTTTATCGAAAGAATTTCAAAAAGCCTCACAAAAAACAGATAATAGATGTCTTTTTGTAAGAATAATGTTATCTTTTGGGAAAATGGGAAAAGTGTAATGAAAAACGTACGTAAATCCAAATTTTTATGGGCTTCGGCATTTATAATTTCTTTGGGGATTGCCGGATGCAACATCTTTAACCCGACTGAAAGCATCAACATCAAGGACAACGACGCGGAAGCCCTCACCTACGAAGGCTACAAGAAGATCCGCAACAACGAATACTCCGAAGCCGAGTATTATTTCAACAAGGCCATTGCCGCCGACTCCAACTATTCCCAGGCCTGGTTCGGACTCATGAAGGCGACACTGAACCGCATGTTGAACGGCACCCAGGAAACCAACGTGTTTTCGCTTCTTGCCTACGTAAACGCCAGCCGCGATTCCAAGGTTCCTTTCTCGGGAATGTCTGACGAAACTGCAGCACAACTCCAGACCACCATTGATTCCGTAAACGTCATTGCAGACCAGTTTATCAAGCGCGACAAGGCCGGACAAACCGACAGCATTGTTACCTATAAGTCCTTTTCCGAAGGCTACATGGTTCTCCAGATGATGAAAACCATGCTCGTGCTGCGCAAAACGACGGCCGGCATGAACGGCTGCTCCCTGCAAAAGAACCAGGACAATTCCTGCGACATGGCTTCCGTCTTGAACAATCTTAAGAACGACCCGGCCGAAACCGTGGAATCATTCAACGCAGTCTTCAAGACATGCGAAGAAAGTCCCGAAAGCATGACCAAGATGTTCGACAGCTACCTGCAAGGTTTTGACAACTTGAAAGAAGACGCCCAGCACACTGCAGTGAGCAGCATGTGCGGCGCTTTGGCCAAGGAAACCGAAGATGCCAAGAATAACGAGGACCAGCAAGCCAAGACTTTGAACATCATCATCGGCCAGTTCGGCTATAGCGACATTATAGATGACGATGGAGACGGTTGCGTCGATGAAGAAATCTACGACGGCGAAGACAACGACGGCGATGGAGAAATTGACGAAGACGTGAGCGACAAGACAAACGAAATCGTATACGACAACGATATAATTCTTAAAAACGTTACCGCCGGAAAGACCGCCATCAGAGATCTCCGTGTTGTCAAGAAAGCCGGTCCGAACGAAAAATATACGACCGTCGATATCGACATGAACGGCATAATCATCGCCAACGGCAAAAACGAGGCTGAAAAAGACCGTGAGCTCGAAAATGAATGGAAATTTGTCCACCCCAAATACCAAGATCGCGTAGCCTCTGACGACCATCGCTTTGTTTTTGCAGCCGGCCTAGGTTTCAACCCGCAAAAACTGCCCTTCGAAGAGTTTATTGCATACAAGAGAGCCGTAGCAAAGGACACCCATTATCCCCCCTCCTACAATCTTGAATTCCGAAAGAAGTACATTGGCGGATGCTGGGCAAACTATAACGAGCAGCGCTTTATGAAGTGGTTTGAAGGGAGGAACTAAGCGATGAAAAAAATTCTGTTTTTCTTGATTTTAGCACTTGTAGTCGCCTCTTTCGCAGCCAAGGCCCCGACGCACCATTCCCTGCGTGCCGAAGCCATGGGTAACGCTCACGTAGCCCTCGTCGACGACAAGGAAGCAATCTACTTCAACTACGCAGGCTTGAGCCAGATTAACCGTTTGGGCAACTTCGAAAAGCGTCCAGAACAAGGTTACTACCCCCGCAACTTTTTGGGCGACATGCGCTTGAACTTGGGAGGTGCAGGTCCGTTCGAAACCTACTTTTCGACCTACAGCGTGGCAAAGGACTTGCAGAAAATTTACAAGAACGCAAGAAACTACGCCAACGATAATGGTCTGAGCCAGTCCAACGTACTCTTGGACACTCTCGCCGCTCACCCCGAACTGGTCCACAAGCTGAACAATTACGATCACAAGTACCTGACCATGAAAATCAAGATGGATGCCGAAATGGCGTTCCACGGATTCGGCGGTGCAATCTGGGTTGACGGTAACGTCGCGCCTTACCTGGACGGAGGCCTTATTCTTCCGTTCCTCGCTATCGATACCTTCTACGTCGACGGCGTGGCCCAGGCGGGTGTTTCTTACGGATTCACAAACAACCTCTCTGTCGGTTTGGGCGTCAAGATGGCCAAGCGTCAGAAAGTCGAAATGATTACTGTAGACGTGCTGAACTACGACGCTCTGCAAGATACCCTTGAAGACCGCTACCACGATGTCACCGACAACATTTTTGACTTCAAATCCGTTTCTGCCGGTATCGATTTGGGCGTACTCTACCAGCTCACCCGTGAATTCAGAGTCGGCGCATCTCTTCGTGACGTCTACTTTAAAGAACTGGCTGGCGACAAAATCACGCCGAACTTTACCGCAGGTTTCAACTACAGTCCCCGATTCTTCAACAAGAACACCGGTTACGCCCGTAAGTTCAATATCGCTTGCGACTATGCCGACGCATTCAGCAGCGAAAGGAACTACAAGGTATTCTCACACCTGAACATGGGTCTTGAAGTCGAGCAGAACTTGCTTGCATGGCCGGGCTACAACAACGAAATCCGAGCCCTCGCCCTACGCCTTTCGGGTGGTTTCAAGGGCGGCTACCCCTCTGCCGGTTTCGCCATAGAAGCGCTCCGATTCATTACGGTCGAATTCGCTACTTGGGCTGAAGAACTCGGTTATTACACCGGCCAGGACGAAGAACGTATCTACATGGGCCAGCTGAGTATCGGATTTTAATAAATTCGGAGTTCAGAATTCGGAGTTCAGAATTTCTTTCAGGCGGCTTCGCCGCGATTATTTAAAATCTTAATTATGAATTTTGAAATTCATAATTCAAAAAAATAGAGCGCAAGCTCTATTTTTTTTCTTGGGGGACGAGACGTTCCACGATACGGAACAAGTCGTTATAGATTTCGAGGAAGTCTTCGATCCAGATCGGGTCGCGTTCGCCCACCACATGGAAGGTTTCTTCAAGCGTATGCAAGGCATTGTACGGTCCAACCAGGCTTCCGGCTGGCTGCACCGAGCCGTGATACAAGTCGGTAGCCACCAAGCGGGCTCGGAAACTACGCCTTAAGCGGGCAATGAGCGCCGTACGAAGCGACAAGAGTTCTTCATGAGCCTGTAAAAGTTTACCTTCGCGAATCCAGCCTTCAACCAGAGTCAAGCGGCGAATCGTCGATTCACGTTCCGTAGAAGGTACAAGCTGGCGTTTTTCAAGCAGGGTCTGCTTCAATTTGGCAGACATGCCCAAAAGCATTTCAGCATTCCAGAAAACCATGGGGTTTTCGGAGAATCGTTCAGACGAATCGACACGCGGCGTATGCGTTTTGATCCAACGATCCAATTTATCGGCCACCATGTTCGCTTCAGGGAGCCTATCGACCGCCAGGTATTCTCCGGCACGGTTCAGCAGGTTTTCGGCATAGACCATACGCCAATGGGGCAGCTTCCCACTCTTGCGGATAGCATCGATTCCCGTACGCAATGTTTCCAAGCGTTCCTGCATAAAGGCCTTATTACTCCTTCGACATTTTCTGGAGCGGGGTCACACCGATTTCTACGCGGCGGTTCAGGCGGCGGTGTTCTTCGCTGTCGTTGGGGTACTTGGGCATGTGTTCGCCAAAGCCCGCGGCAAAGAGCCTGTCGGGCGGAAACCCCTGCGCAATCAAAGTCTTGACCACGTTCACGGCGCGTTCGGTAGAAAGGTTCCAGTTGGTATAAGTCTTGGACTTCACCGGAGTATCGTCAGTAAAGCCACTCACCATAATCACATCCGTAGAATCAAGAGCTTCCAGAAGGCCCTTGCTAATGCCGCGAATCACGCCCTCGCCCTCTTTGGTAAGGTCTGCACCGTTAATCGGAAATAAGAACGAAGCCTGAATCTGAATCTTGCCGTCTTCGAGAGCAATGAGCCCCGCCTCGATAGAAGTCTGCAGGCTCTTGGACAAAAGCGCGTTGCGTTCAGCCGCAATTTTTCGCATCTGTTCCTGGCAGCTGAGCACTTCTTCTTCGGTACGCGTCAGGTCTTCAGCCTTCTGTTCCTTAAGGGTTGCCATGGCCACAAACGCAAGGATGAACAACGAAACCAGGGCAACACCCAAGTCCGTGTACGCCATCCAAGGATTGCTGTTTTCGTCTTTCTTGAAGCGCATGCTTAGCCCTCGACCTTAGGCTGCTGAACGGCAGAACGTTGAGTCTGTTCCAAAACTTCGAGCAAGATTTCCTGCGTCTTGACGGCGTTTTCCATAAGCACTTCGCTGGCGCGTTCGTGGAAGGCCTCCAGAGACTGGTTGAGGTGTTCCACAAAGCTTTCTTCTTCGTCGCGTTCGGCGGTATCGCCAGAGAGCTTTTCGAGAATCGTTTCGAGGCCAGCACGCAGCATTTCGAGGTTCGCGCTGAGTTCGGACTGGTTCACGCGCATGAGTTCCGCGGTTTCCACGATGTTGCCGCCCAGGGCGTCGGTTGCTTCCTTTTCCTTGACCACGCGGTTGTCAATGCTTTCGGTGAGAGCCTTCTGAGCTTCAAGCAGCACGGCAGAAGTTTCGGAAAGTTTCTGGAATGCGCCGAGAATATCCGAAGAAAGAGCAGAAAGTTTTTCGGCAACAGAATTGCTGAGTTCGGCAGAACCGGCCTGAGCCTTTTCGGCCACCTGCAAAGCCACATTCTTGAGGGTTTCGAGGCCTTCTTTCTGGCTGTCCACGTTTTTGAGCGTTTCGGCAGAAAGGCGTTCCATGAAGGATTTCCACTGTTCGTCGGACTGCTTGACCTGATCAGCCACGGCAGCAGCAATATTTTTCGTCGAATCGTTCATGGCCGATTCCGTTGCCGAAGCAACGCCATCGAGGCCCGCCTTCACATCGGAAGCGACCTTGGCAAGAGCCGTTTCCACGTTTCCGGATACGCCTTCGAGAGAACTCTTGAGCGTCGTAGAAATACCGTTCAACTTTTCGTCAAGCTTGCCCGGTATCGATTCCACAGAAGCAGAAAGTGTCTTGATGTTCTGTTCCATCGGAGTGAATGCGCCCGACAGAGAATCCTTGACCGAGGGGCCCAGGTTTTCGACAGCCTTGTTCATGTTCTGAGAGACATTGGCCAAGGATTCGTTCAACTTCGAAGTCATCGCGGAAAGTTCATCGCCTACCATGGAGACAACGCCCGAGAGTCCTTCCTTGACAGAAGACGCGACAACAGAGAGATTCTTTTCGACAGAATCAAACAGGCGTTCGAGTTCCGTCTGGGCTTGAGCTTCTTCGCTGCCATCGCCGGCAGCACCCTGCAAGTCAAGCGTCAGGGCATCGAGGCGCGCGACAAACGTGTCGCGGGCAGAAACCATCATGTTGCGGCTAGCATTCAAAATCAAGGCAGCAAACAAGCCACAAAGGCTAGTACCGAAAATGCCTTTCATGTTCTGGAACAACAGCTGAATGGTATCGAGCGTGCCCTGCGTCGTGGAATTGTCAATTGCACCGCCGGCAGTTGCCACTGAATACATAAGACCAAAGAACGTACCCATCAAGCCAAGCAGAATCACTGTACCGCCGGCGCTCTTCGGGACCGCAATTTCAACACTGTTCGAAAGCACTTCATATGCCATCGAGGAATCGAGGCGAATGTTTTTGGCAAGCAGATTACGGGCAAGAGCGACACGCTTTGCAACCACACCGTCACCGCTCACATAGCCACCACGCTTTTCGCAGGTTTCCAGGATATCAGTTTCAACGGCAATCTGCTTCACCGTCTTGAGGGCAACAAGTTGTTCTCCGATAAACACGGCAAAAATGGCAGCCATAATAACCCAGCCAAAAAGTGGTGCGCCAAAATAGAAGGCAGCAATCACCAGGGCAAGGAGTCCCACAATGGTAAGCGCTAAAATGATTTGGAATGCATTTTTCATTTCATACCTGCATCTTTTAGGACCTCGAAGGGCCCGTTGTTTCAAACAAATTCAATTGACCGCGCGAGAATCCGCGCAAGAACAAAGCCCACTTGCTCTGGTACCATTCAATAATCTGAAGGGTAAGCCCGCGGGCATAATCACAAAAGTCATCGGTAAAGGCGAGAAACCCGTTTTCATAAGCGTAATGCGGATTCCAGAAACGGCCCACGTTACGCGCACAAGAAGCAGCCGAGCTGTAGTAATGCGGCGGATTCTTGGTGTTGAAGGCAGCGGCAAAACGTTTCTTGGCAAGCGTGTTCAACGAACTACGCAGCGAAACGACCATGGAGTTTTCTTTATCGCGGAGCGACGCTTCCAAACTGGGGAGCAGTTTGGAAACCGCATCCACGGCGCTTTCGGAATACCAATACTTGCACAACTTTTCCTGCAACTGCATCACGCGCCCGTGCATGCGGACGAACAACGGTTCGGCGTCGCTTACCAGCAGGTGAATCGTCGCCGAATAGAAAGCGTTGATATCCTGCTTGTTGTTCTTGACGGTCAACGCCCAGCCCTTTTCTTCGTCGTGATGCAGGAAGTCGCCCCCTTCCAAGAGCATTCGCATCACCTCGTCTGTTGAAAAGCGCTGCATCCACTTGGTACGGAATTCGTCGTAGAGTTTGTTCGCATCGGCCTTGATCTGCGGGAAGCTGGAATCTGCTAACTTCCACGCCGTTTCGCTGTAAGAAATCAGTTCCGTCGTCCCCACGTTTACCGCAGGATCGTTCAGCATCGCATCCAAGTGTTCATGCAACACAATCGACCAGGTCACCATCATCGACTGAGAAAGTGTCGCCACCATCGTCGAGCGGTTTGGGCATACCGATAGACGGACGCTATTGCCCGTCATCTTGCGTATGGACCTGCGAAAAGCTTCTTGCACTTAAATCAACCTCTTAGAAAGCGGTTTCTATACGATGCCAAATATTCCTGTTCACACGCTTGCCCTGTGCGGCAAGTTCTTCTGCTTCATTGCGCACGTCAGCTTCAAGGTTATCCTTGATCAAGCTCTTGTCGCCATCAAACTTTCCACCGGGTTCAAGATAAAGGCCGTAAACGTTGTCGCTGATCTTGGTATCGGCAGAGACAACCTGCCCCGCACGAATCGAAAGTGCGAAACGGTTGCGCACGAATTCACAACGAGCCAAGAAAACTTCGGGCACATCGTCAATCCAGAGGCCGTAGTAGTTGTTCACGAACTTCACGTTTTCAAAAATACCCTTGGAACGGAATACCGTATTGCGGAAGGCATTTTCAATAATCAAGTTCTTGATTTCAAACGGACGGTTGGCCGATACAAAATGAACACCGTTCCAACTCTTGACGGAATCGGCGCTTTTGAAGACCACGGGAGCAGCATCGGTACCGATAATCTTTACCGATCCACGGAACATGAGCTTTGCGTATTCACCCATCAAGACCGTAACACCCGGTTCAATTTCCAGGGTATCTTTTGCAGAGAAAACAGCCCCCTGTTCCAACAAGTAAGGGCTATCCGCCACCACTAGTTTTACCTTGCCATTTTCAATTGGCGGAAAGGGCATCTCCCCTGCCACCGCGACACAGGCAAACAAAAGCGACGTTAAGGCTACCCCCGACCATTTTTTAATGCCTAAAATCAAAATTCACTCCTCAGCTTGATTTTCTGAATCACATGCATATCGGGAATCACGTTGTCAGCGACAATGTCGTTAACGCTCAGGTCGCCAGACAATTCCATTTTCACACTCGAAATTGCACCATGCGTCATATCGAACAGGATTGTACCTGTACCCACGATAAAGCCCTTGCTTTCCATGCGCAAGTCAGAGGTCGAATCAGCAAGTTCCTTGTACTTGATGTTCATGCCAATCTTGGCCATCTGGACACCATCATGAACGTAATGGTCTTCGAGCGTAAAGGACTTGTAGACCATCGTCTTTTTAGACGTACCCGGTATTTCAACCTGGCGGTCCCAAGTTTCGCCAAGCTTGACCGGCTTGCCTGGCAAAAGCGGCTGCACCTTGAGGAAAATACGGATAAGGTCCAAGGCCTCTGTCCCGAGCATCACGGAATCTTCAATGACTGCATCGCGGATATCGCCATCTTTAGCCATTTTGAACTGGAAATGTTCGGTAGACATGTAGCGTTCCATGCTGCTGAATTCTTCGACCGTACGTTTGTCGGACTTGTAGTCCACAGAGTCGATTTTGAGCTGGAACTTGGCAGAACCATCATCGTACGCGGTCAAAAGCGAATTGGTCGCACGGACATTGAGGTGCGTATTCATCGCTTCGGGCGTTCCGGACACAGAATCTGTCGTCGGAAGGATCGCGTTCAAGGAAGATTCGAGGAAATAGGTCTGCTGTGGAGCATTATGAGTGTTGAACGAGAGAGTAAATTCGTTCCCGTCGCAAGCACAAAGGACAAAAAGAGCGCTAGCGCTCGTAAAAAGCTTTAAGAAATTCATACTATGAATATAGTAATTCGGAATTCAGAATTCGGATTTCAGAGTTAAAACAACTAGGATTTCGGAATCTGGAGTTCAAGTTCCAAAACAATCCGAAAAACAAGGTTCTGGGTTAAAATAATTCCGAATTCACAAATCTGAATTCTGAATTAATTTTCCCCTTTGTTGCCGCTATCGCCTTTTTCAAGGCGCATTTTCTGGAAAAAGGCCTTCAAAAGGCCTAGACATTCGTCGGCGAGCACTCCGCCCACAACTTCGACCTCGCGCTTGAGGGCGTTGTTCGAGATTACGTCGATAGTCGTGCCGCAACCGCCAAAGCGGGTATCCGGAGAGCCGTAGACCACACGGCTGATTCGGCTGTTCAAAATGGCGCCTGCACACATGGGGCAAGGCTCCAGCGTTACATACAAAGTACAACCGTCCAGACGCCAATTTTCAAGGCTGCTCGCGGCAGTCCCGATGGACAAGATTTCGGCGTGGGCCGTAGCGTCCTTGAGCATCTCGATCTGGTTATGCCCTTTACCGATGACTACCCCATCTTTCACGATAACGCAACCGATGGGAATTTCCTTCTCATCGAAAGCCTTTTCGGCCTCACGTAGCGCCATGCGCATATAACGTTCGTCTTCGTTCGTATTATCCATGTTGACGTGATTCGTGTTTTGTGGTTTATGTAACTACGCCACAATGTGTAGTGTGTAATGTGAAGTGTGAAATTAGATATCAATCATTCCACATCACACATTTCACATCGCACACTGTTTACTTAATCCCTCTCCCGTAGGCGCAGTAGGAGTCTTCCTGCATGTAGTCGCCGTCATGATAGTAAGCGGCGCGGGCGCGGCAACCGCCGCAGCGGTCATTGAACTTGCACTTGCCGCAGGCACCGGAGTACGCCTTGGTGCGGAGTTTCTTGAACACCTCGGCGTTCGCCCAGATTTCGTCGAACGGCGTATCGTGAACATCACCCGCTTCTTCCATCATGTAGGCGCAGGGGCGCACCTTACCGATGGGGCTTACGATGCAGTAGTCGATACCGGCGAGGCATCCACGGCTGTAACGTGTCTTGATGTCCAATTGGTCTGCGATGCGCAGGAACTGCGGGGCGCAGGTCGGCTTCACGGGGATACCGAGCGTGCGGCTCTTTTCCATAATCTTGCGGAGCAGACCCTCGTATTCAGCAACGCGGAGCGCGTGCCCTTCGATTTCCTTGCCGCGTCCCACGGGAATCAGGAAGAAAATCTGGTGGTTCACCGCGCCAATTTCCTTGACCCAGTCCATGATGTCAAAAATCTCGCTCTGGTTCCAGTCCATAATCGTCGTGTGAATCTGGAACGGGAGGCCCGCCGCCTTGCAGTTCTCGATGCCCATCATCGTGAGTTCAAAGGCGTTCGGGAGCCCGCGAAAGTCGTTATGGCGCTTAGGGTCGATACTGTCGATGCTGATGCCCATGGCCATCGCACCGACCTTCTTGAGTTCAAAAGCCAGGTCGTGCGTAATGAGCGTACCGTTGGTACCGAACACCGGGCGAAGCCCCTTGCTCGAGGCATGCGCGACCAGTTCCACAATATCCGGGCGGGTCATGGGCTCGCCGCCACTAAAGATCATAATCTTGAATCCCGCCTTCGCGATTTCGTCAATCAGCTTGAGGGCCTCCGGCGTCGTGAGTTCGGCAGCCTTGTTTTCGCCCGCGTCCTGGTAGCAGTGCTTACAGGTCAGGTTACACTTGTTGGTGGTCATCCAAGATACAATCATTTAAATCCTCATTAATTTCATCCATGGATTGCTTCGTCGCCTACGGCTCCTCGCAATGACGTTGTTATAGAGTTTTGAATACTTTCTTAGCGACTTCAACGGTGCGGTCAATGTCAGCTTCGGTATGGGCCGCACTCACAAAGATTGCCTCGAACTGGCTCGGGGCAAGGTAAATGCCTTCGTCGAGCATTCCAAGGAAGTAGCGGCGGAACAAATCCAAGTCAGACTTCTGCACGTCGGCAAAGCACGTGACCGGGCCTTCCGTAAAGAAGATGCAACCCATGGAGCCCACCTGGTTTGTCGCAAGCGGAATTCCCGCCGACTTCGCGGCGTCTTTAAGTCCTTCAATCAGGCGCTTTGTCATTGCTTCGGCGTGCACATAGTATTCGGGGTGAGCCTTCAGTTCACGCATCGTGGCAAGGCCCGAGGCCATCGCCACCGGGTTACCCGACAGGGTTCCCGCCTGGTAAATTCCGCCGAGCGGCGCAATCTGCTGCATGACATCCAAGCGACCACCATAAGCGCCCACCGGCATGCCGCCACCGATAATCTTACCAAAAGTCGTCAGGTCCGGTTTGATGCCGTACAAGCCCTGTGCGCAGTGAATGTCTACGCGGAAACCGGTCATGACTTCGTCTACAATCAAGAGTGCGCCATGTTTCTTGGTTTCTTCGGAGAGCGCATGCAAGAATTCCGGTTTCGCGGGCACCACGCCCATATTGCCGGCCACGGGTTCTACAATGACGCCCGCAATTTCGTCACCAATTTTATCGAACAATTCACGGACGCCGGCCACGTCATTGTACGAGAGCGTCAGCGTGTATTTAGCGAGGTCCGCCGGCACGCCTTTGCTGCTCGGCTTACCGGTGGTAAGCATCCCCGAGCCCGCCTTAATCAGCAAGCTATCGCTATGGCCATGGTAACAACCTTCAAACTTGACAATCTTATCGCGGCCCGTGAAACCACGCGCCGCACGAATCGCACTCATGGTCGCTTCGGTACCGCTGTTCACCATGCGAATCATCTCGACACTCGGCACAAGCTCCATCACAAGTTTCGCAAGTTCCGATTCCAGTCCGCAGGGAGCGCCAAAACTGAGACCATTCTGAGCCGTTTCGGCCACCGCCTTAATCACGGCATCGTGAGCATGTCCCAAAAGCATGGGACCCCAGCTGCCCACGTAATCAATGTAATCGTTGCCATCGACATCGTAAATGTGGCTGCCCTTGGCACGCTTGATAAACGGAGGGGTTGCGCCCACATTGCCGTAGGCACGTACAGGACTATTCACGCCACCGGGCATCAGGCCCTTGGCTTCTGCAAAAAGTTTTTCGCTTAAAGAATGGTTCATACCAAACCTTTTTCCAGGGCTTCCTTGGCGTGGTAGGTAATAATGATGTCGGCACCGGCACGCTTGAAGGCAATCAAGTTTTCGCGGATAATCGCCTCTTCATTGATCCACCCCTGTTGAGCAGCGGCCTTCACCATGGAATACTCGCCACTGACATTATAAACGGCCACAGGCACATTGCTCAATTCAGCCGTTTCGCGCAAGACATCGAGGAAGGCAAGCCCAGGCTTGACCATTACAATGTCCGCACCTTCTTCCAAATCGAGTTCTACCTCATGCAAGGCCTCGCGACCATTGCGAACATCCATTTGGTAACTCTTGCGGTCACCAAAATGCGGTGCGGAATCCGCCGCATCGCGGAACGGGCCGTAGTAAGCACTTGCAAACTTGGCACTGTATGCCATAATCGGCAAATTCTGGTATCCGTTTTCATCAAGCTTTGCACGGATTGCAGCCACGCGACCATCCATCATATCGGAGGGCGCTACCATGTCGGCACCGGCTTCGGCGTGCGAAAGCGCCGTCTTTGCCAAAAGTTCAAGCGTCGGATCGTTATCGACATCGCCATCGTCCTTGACAATTCCGCAGTGACCATGGCTCATGTATTCGCAAAGGCACACATCGGTAATTACATATAAATCCGGGAACTTCGCCTTGATCGAGCGAACCGCACGTTGCACGATTCCGTCATCGTCATAAGCAGACGTTGCCATTTCGTCCTTGTAGCTAGGAATGCCAAAAAGCAAAATGGACTTGACGCCCACTGCCACGCAGCTTTCCAGTTCCTTCAAGATTTCATCGATGCTAAAGCGGTACTGGTTCGGCATCGAAGGAATTTCTTCTTTGACATTCTCCCCTTCGACCACGAACATCGGGTAAACGAGGGAATCGGGATTCACGGCGGTTTCTGCCACCATGTTGCGGATAGTTGCATTCTTGCGTAAACGACGAGGACGGATAATCATATCAAGTGTGAAATGTGAGATGTGGAATGATTATTATTTAATGTAAAAAATCGCGTTCGACCTGTTCAAGGCCTTCGGCCCATTCGGTCTGGATTTTCTGCTTGAGTTTCTTGGCAAGCGACGGAGCACGGCCCTGCGTGGAGACCGTTACGGCGATATTTTCACCGAAATCCATGCGGGCGGGCACAATAAAGTCACCGTCGAGATAATCGCAGGCATTGTTCACCAAAATGCGACGGGCCCGGGCATCGTTAGACACCAGCGCATTGACGTCAGGTTTGTCGGTGCAGATAAAGACCATGAAGATGCCGCGGAGGTCAAGCGGTTCGTAAGGACGGTTTTTTAGGGTTATGAGGTGTGAGGTATGAGGTCGGGCTTCGCCCTTTGAGGAGAGATTCTCGAATTCCGGGTCGAACTGCGGGGCTACAACAGTGATGCGGGCACCCGTCGGCAAAAGCGTCTTTACCTTACGGAGAGCAATGCGGCCACCACCTACTACCAGCACATTACGGCCTTCGAGATTTAATTCGATGGAGAAGAGGTTTGAAGTGTGGGCACGCTCCTGCGGAGCTTTGGGGTGTGAGGTCGCGCCCGAGGCGCTTTGAGAAAGTTTATTCTGTGCATTTCGAACGCCGGCGACGACCATGCTTGCAAATTCTTTCCAGTCACCGAGGCAAGGCATCAGCGTAATCGGAATCTGCGGGAATTCAGCCTGCAGCTTCGCGACCACGCGCGGCACGTCATTTTTTGAATGCTGACCGTTCAACAAGAGGAACGGCAGGAGCGTCACCGATTCCACATCCTCGCGGAGGAGCGTGCGCAAGTCATTTTCCAAATCCAACAGGCTCGTACTTGCCACGCGCGTACCGGGCAAATCATGATGAAGCTTGTCCAAAATACCTTCGAAGCCCTTGTAGGCCCCCGGCAAAATGCAGTGATGCGCGATAATCAGAATAGCTTTCATAGTAGTTCGCAGTAGACAGTGGGAAGTAGACAGTGACTAGGAATTTTTAGTGTAAAATTCTACAATCTTTTTCACGAGGGAATCCATGGTCGTCTCGTCGGAGGTGACGGTATTAAAGCCGTGACTTTTTGCGGCAGATTCCGTCATGCGACCGATGCAAAAGGAGGTATGGGGTATGGGGGCGCTCCCGTTGGTCGCTTTGAGGTATGGGAGCACTCCTGCGGTGCCTTGAGACATAAGTTTGACAAAGTTCTCTACGGCGCTGGTACTGGCGAATACGACGGCATCGGCGTTCTCGACGGCTTCACGCTTCCAATCGGGCAATTCCGACACCGGGAGCGTTTCATAAACAACCCATCGGGTCGCCTGCGGCAAAAGATTCAGCAAAGTATCGTCGGCGAGATTACCCTGAAGGAGGAGAATGCGGGATTCAATGAGATCCTTCGACTCCGAGCTACGCTCTCCGCTCAGGATGACACGTTCCTCCTTGTTAACCACATCTCGTAACAAACGACCTAATCCTTCGCCGGTATGGTCTTCGGGCACGTAGTCGCAGCGAATGCCGTATTCGAGCAGCTTCTTTTCGGTAATTTTGCCCACGCTCGCAATTTTCTTGCCTGCAAGCACGCGCACATCGTAACCGGCAGCGAACAACTGCTTGAAGAAACTTTCCACGCCGTTCGTGCTGGTGAAAGCGAGGATATCGAAATTCGCGAGAGTGTTAAAATCTACAGGACTGGATTGCCACGCCCCTTCGGGGCTCGCAATGACATGCGAGGCGAGTGCAGTGACAGGCTGTTCACAGACAGGCATTGCCGAGCCGATGCTGTCATGCGCTTGCGCCATGACAAGTGGACATTCCAAAGTTCGAGTTTCGATCATCGGAGTCTCGATGACTTCGGCGCCTAGAGCCGAGAGTCGGGCGGAAATCCCGCTGGCCTGCTTTGCAGCGCGAGTCACCACCAGGCGCTTGCCCGAAAGCGGCAAATTCTTTTTCCAGGCAAGAGTTTGCCCGAGTTCCACGACGCCGCCCATAATCGTAATCGCAGGTGCGGTCACATTTTCACGGGCAATCGTCTCCCCCGCCGTTTCAAGCGTCGCCATAACAGTACGCTGGTACGGAGTCGTGCCCTTTTCGATAAAGGCAAGCGGAGTTTTCGGGTCCTTGCCACATTCAATGAGGCGCTTGGCAATGAAATCCATGTTGGCAATACCCATCAAGAAAATGAGCGTGCCGGGGCACTTCGCGAGATTTTCAAAATCGAGCGAAAGTTCTCCGTTCGATTCGGCTTTTTCGTGCCCGGTAATGATATGGAAACTCGTCGCGATGCCGCGGTGGCTCACGGGAATGCCCGCGTAAGCCGGCACGGAAATTGCCGAGGTAATGCCTGGCACCACATCGAATTCGACACCGGCCGCCACCAGTTCCAACGCTTCTTCACCGCCGCGCCCGAACACGAACGGGTCACCGCCCTTGAGGCGGGCAATAACACCCTGCGGGTATTCCTGCGCATACTGCACCAGAAGCTTGTTGATTTCGGACTGTTTCACCTTGTGGTGCGTGGGCATTTTGCCCACGTCAACCATCTTCGCCTTTGAATTGCACATTCCAAGAATCGCCGGAGAAACCAAGCGGTCGTACACCACCACATCGGCTTTTTCAAGGATATCTTTTCCACGAAGGGTCAAAAGACCCGGATCGCCGGGGCCTGCACCAATCAAGTAAACATGACCAAAATTCGCCATCAAAAATTAATCCTTGTCATCAAAGGCTTGGGCATCTTCGGGTTCTTCCACAATCCAGTCGCGAATGTGGTCGGCAAGAGCCTTCTGGCCGTCCTTTTCAATTGCATCGGCAAGTTCAGTCAGTTCTTCGGCATCGAGCGTCGTCAAATCCTTTTCGTAGCGGTCCACGTAGCCCGAAAGCTGCTCGTAACGCTTCATGCCAGCGAGCAACTGCATAAATTCAAGATTCGCCGTATTGCCGTTACGGAACTGTTCATGCTCCTTAAGCACGCGGTCGGCTTCCGCTTCGGGCAAGAATGCGGCCAAACGCCCGAGGTTCATCACCTTCGGGAAGGTTTCGTACAAAGTGCGGGCAATCTTGATGCAGTCGGACTTGCGACCTTCCTTGTCGGCAATAGCGGCCTGCAAATCCAGGTACGCTTCTTCGTCTTCGGAGCCGGGGTTACGGACATCGCCGAGCCACTGCTTAGCAAGTTCAATATTCCCTGCCATAAACTGGGCATTAGCAATATCAATAAGCGTGGCGTTGCTCTTGTCCGGATCCTTCAGGAGGGCGGCCTTCGCAAAGTTCGCGGCATCCTTGATAGAATCGGCCATATCGCAAATGGCATCCAGAATGTCTTCGCGGTTGCCCTGGTCGACTTCGGTGACCTTGTTGATCAATTCTTCGAGCAAAGCCTGTGCGCGTTCCTTGGGCAAAATTTCTTCGACGCTCAGGAACACCACCGAGCGGCCTTCACCACCCACATGGCGCATGGCAAGGTCATGAACCAAGTCTGCAACATAATCCTTGTCGGTATACTGCGATGCGAGTTCCACAAAGAACGTTCCGGCATCGTAAAAGAGGTTGTCCCAGTATTCCTTTTCTTCGTCGGTGTCGGCCTTGAACGAAATAAAGTCGGCTCGCAACGTCCAGGCCAAAAGTTCCAGCTGGTCTTTGGGATCCTTGAAGTTTTCGATATCGTCAATGCCGTTTGCAATCGCCTCGTACAAGTCTTCGGGGCGATTTAAAAGTCTGCTCTGTCCGCTTACAATCTGAGTGAGCGTATCACGGAGTTTGTCTTCTTTGCTGCGCATGGCCTGCGCCATGGCCGGAGATTTCCATACTTTTTTCTTCTTTGCCATGAAACCAAATGTAGAAAAAAGAACCGTCCCCCACTTATTGCCGGTCCAGCTTCCGTTTGATTCGCGCTTGTTTCAGCTTGTTTTTACGGCGTTCGCGGCGGCGTTCCTTACGGAGTTTCCGGCGTAGTTCCGCCATCGTTTCCACTTGGTGCAATATGTCCTTGATTCGCTCGGTCGCAAAAGCATTGTGCAACTTTTTCCGCGTTACGTAATCGAGCAAGCATACGCACAATAACAGGCAACCCACAAATACGGCAAGCGCCACCGGCCACACAATCACCGATGTCTTGCTCGCCACAAGGCCAAATGCGGGCGGCATCAGAATAGAGCCCACATAAGAACCAGCCATTTGAATACTGATGGCACGGCCCGAAAGTTCTTCGCCAAATCGTGCTGGAGTCGCGTGAATCAGCGACGGATATACAGGAGCGCAACCGAGCCCAAGCAGGCAAATACACACCGGCGTAAACCAAAGCGGCAAAGGCAGCACTAGCACCAGGCAACCAAGCACCACAATCGCAATACCCGCATGCACCAAGCGCATATCCGTAAACTTGATTGCAAAAAATCCACTCAAAATGCGCCCGACCATGACCGATGCAAACATGAGCGAGACCGCAATCGCCCCGATTTCAGGCTCGAAGCCGCGGGCCACCAGGTAAGTACCGCACCAAAGGCTCGTAGAAATTTCAAGCGACGAATAAAAGAAAAACACCCAAAAAGAAAGCTTCATTCCGGGCACCTTGAGGGCCGCCCGCAGCGAAATATCTTTTACCGCAGACTCCTGTTGCGAGGCGTCGCGTT
The DNA here is from genome assembly GCF_002210325.1 of Fibrobacter sp. UWB1. NCBI lineage: Bacteria > Pseudomonadati > Fibrobacterota > Fibrobacteria > Fibrobacterales > Fibrobacteraceae > Fibrobacter > Fibrobacter sp. UWB1. Next base: position 63,086 of record NZ_MWQL01000005.1, on the reverse strand, counting down.
TCTCCGTCTTCTTCCAAATCGGGAGCGTTATAAGCATCACCACGGCTATCAGCGCAAGCAACAAGGCGACCATATCGTAAGCGCCACGCCAGCCGACACCCATCACCACCGAAATCGAAAACAAGGCAGGACCAAGGCATGCGCCCACGCCCCAGCTGGCATGCAGCCAACTCGTGTGTTTCGACTCCAAGTAAATCGCCGCAAAATTGTTCATCGCGACATCGATTGCGCCCGCCCCGATTCCCATGGGAATCGCAAACAGGCACATCATCGCAAAAGAATTCGAAATGCCGTAACCAAACGAAGCCACCGCTGTAAGCGCAATGCTTATAAAGACAAGCTTGCCTGTACCCATCAGGCGAAGGAGTGCCGGAGTCCACAAGCTAGAAACAATCGTTCCCGCACTTACGATAATCGACAAAAGCCCTGCCGCCGAAAGGGGCGCCATCAAGTCACGTTGCATCAAGGGCCATGCCGCCCCAAGCACCGTATCAGGGAGACCTAAGCCAATAAAAGCCGCATATATGACAATAAGTAGAAGCAAGCGCTACACCACGAAGAATCTATTTTTTCTCGCGAATGCGCTTGTACAGGCTTTCGGCCTTTTCGGTATCGCCTGCATTCGAGAATACGTGGCCTACGTTTTCGGCACCGATGCGTCCCTGAGAATTGCCCGCAAGCCAAGCCTTCATGTAGCAATCAAACGCTTCGTCGTAGCGTTTCTGGGTAAAGTAAATCTGCCCTAAATCAAGGTTCAAGTCCGCCTTGCCCTTGTTGTGCCGCAAGCCTTCTTCCAGCGTGAAGATTGCCATCCACGGGGAATTGTTCTGCACGTACATCTGCGCCAGGTAACGGCGGGCCGAAACGTTTTCCGGATCCATCAGGATTCCGTTTTCCATTTCGTTCAAGGACTGCCGCGTAGAATCCATGCTGCGGTAGTAATAGGCCATGGTAAAGTGTACATCGGCACCTGCGGTAGCCGTCATCTGCAATGCATTCTGAAGCGTCTTGATGGCATATTCATAGTCGCCCAGCTTTTCATAGACTTCGGCTAAACCATACCATGCGTCCATACGGTCGGGGTTCAGCTGCAAGGCGCGTTCAAAATTCTTCTGGGCAAGGGTCCAGTCGCGGCCCTTCAAGTAGCATTCCGCCAAGGCAAAATGCACATGGTCCGATTCTACGCCAAGTTCTACGGCGCGATTGTAAGCCGCAATGGCTTCGCCCACGTCTCCACCCAAGTAGTAAAGGTCTCCGAGGAGCATCCAGGCCTTTTCAAAATTCGGCAAAAGTTCTACGGTACGTTTGTAAGCCACCATCGCCACCTGCTTACGGTCCAGTTGCACCATGGCATTGCCCAAGTTGAACCAGGCAAAAGGCTCGTATCGACCTTCGTCAATGGCCGCACGGTACAGCGGCACCGCTTCCTTGAACTTTCCCTGGTCGTAAAGCTCATTCGCCTTGAAGAAGTAATCTTCGGCAGCATGGAGAGGAACAACCCAAAAGAACAGTAGCAATGAGGTCGCGAGCAAGCTCGCTTTGAGCACGCTTCGCTTTGAGGTTTGAGCTTTTTTAATCGTAGCTTCGCTGCCAAATTTTAGCTCAGAGCCATGCTTCTGCATGGCGACCTCACACCTCATACCTCGAAACCTAGTTAACAAAGCGGAACTCCTTTGTGGCTTTTTGTGCCACGGGGAATCCGCCCAACTGCGCCGGGCTAAACTTCCACTGTCTTACAGCCTTCAAGGCTTCGTTATCAAATCCATAGCCGGGCGGGTCCTGCGTTAACACCTGGGCCTGCGCCACGTCGCCATACACATCGATCACAATTAATACTTTCACGTAACCCGAAACGCCCATGCGTTTTGCCTTTTCGGGGAACTTGGGCTGGATTTCACGCAAAACTTGAGCCTGTTCGTCCACTTCGCCAGCCTCGTACACCACGTTTTCCATGGAGCCCGTCCCCACAGCCACGCCATCGCCAGCGGCACCGCGGGCAAGCGACAAGTCCATCTGGAAATTCTGGCTACGGGACACTCCCATGTTGGCTGAAATCTTGAACGGGTTCGGATTCACAATCGTACGAATCACCTTCTGCTTGACTTCAGGCTTCTTCTCGCTCACCAGGACCTCGACTTCGGTGACCGCTTCAAGTTCCTTTTCACCCTTGACTCCTTTATCCGACATCAAGGCGTTGATTACCGGAATCGCAAGGAAAAACACCGCACTCAACACAAAGGAGAGAACGAACGCCACCGGGAATCGGAAATATTTTGCGAGGAAATCAATCATAAGACTACGAGGTATGGGGTCGGATTTCGCCCTTTGAGGTATGAGCACGGACCTACGGTCCTTTGAGCTTTCAGTATCGCGCCATTGGCGCCATCTTTAGCCCAGAGCCTTGCTTGCAAGGCGATCTCATCGCTCAAAGCGAGTGAAACGAGCGTGCTGAGTTCCTCTTACTCCTCCTTATTCGCCGAGATAGAAACTTTGCGGACTTTGGCGAGGTTGCATTCGTCAAGAATATCCACCACCACGCCGTTGGGGGCATCTCGGTCGCTCACGATAATCACCGGGCGGTCAGGGGCTTCGGCCATCATCTGGCGGAGCACCGTGTTAAGCGTCGACAGATTCACCTGCGTTTCGTTAATGTGAATCGTACCCTGGCGCGTCACACCAATCAAAATGCTTTCCTTGGCCAAGTCCTTTGCAGAACTTGCCTTGGGCTTGGTAACGTCCACACCCGTTTCACGCGTGAAAGTCGACGTCACAATAAAGAAGATAAGCAGGATAAAGACGCAGTCGAGCATCGGCGACACGTCAATCTTTCCTGTATCATGAACTCTTTTACGAATAAAACTCATTATTTGACCTCAAACTTTCCTTCTTTAAAAACGTAGCTTTCGTACTTGAGCGCTTCGCTCCAGGCCAGTTCCTCGATTTTTTCGACACGGCCCGCCAAAAAATTATAGGCAAGCATCAGTGGGAACGACATCAAGAGCCCCGCCTGGGTCGTCAAAAGCGCTTCAGAAATGCCGTCGGCAATAAGCACCGGGTTTCCGAAACCGAACAGCTTGATGTTTTCAAACGTATGCACCATGCCCGAAACCGTACCCAGCAGGCCAAGCATCGGAGAAAGGGCTGCACAAGTCGAAATCGTCTTGAGCGAACGGGACAAGTTCAGCGATATACGGTGGCGCGTTTCTTCCATGGCGTTGCGCACGGCGACAGGCCCCTGGTCACGGTAATTGCGGACATCGCGGGCTAGCGCATAGAAGTATCCAAAACGATGGCGCGAAAGTTTTTCAAACGCAAAGTCTTCACCCCTCTTTTCAAGATTCTTCCAAAATCCGCCATCAACACTGTTTACGGAACCGCCCCTCAGCATAAAGTAATAGGCGTATCGTTCGAGCATCAAAAACCAGCCGAACCACCCCAACACAAAGATCGGGGCAAGCACCCAGCCACCTCTAAAGAGGATGGACATCGCTGCTTCAAGTACGGAATTTTGGTCTACCGGCGGCACTACTTTTCCTTAATCCAAAGGGCATTCAACACGGCAAGGCCGGCCTTTTCCATACGACCGCGCAAGGCTTCGGAACGGTTCACCAGGAACGTGTGAATCAGCTGCAAGGGAATGGCGACAATTAAGCCCGTTTCTGTCGTGACAAGGGCAATCGAAATACCGCCCGCCAAAAGTTTCGGGTCAGAGGTACCGTGCATGGTAATCACGTCGAAGAGTTCGATCATACCCATCACCGTACCCAAAAGGCCGAGCAACGGGGCGACAGCCGCAAATACGGAAATCCAGTTCAGACCAAAGTCGAGCTTGGGAACTTCGGCAGAGAAAAGTTCTTCGAGGGCGCGTTCTGCACTTTCGCGGTCCTTGTAATTCTTGGTCAGCACCGTCTTGAGCACACGACCGACTTCGCCATGCGTCTTTGCGGAAAGTTTACGGGCACCTTCGATATCGCCTGCCTTCAATGCATTGACAACGCGACGGGCCGAAAGACGGCCAAAGCCCTTGACCGAAAGCCATATAAATCGCCACAAGGCAATCAAGAGGCCCAGCGCAAAGAGCACTGTCAGCGGGTACATCAGCAAACCACCATTCTTGAAGAATTCTCTCAAGTCGTCTTTCCAGGTGGTTTCCTGATGGTTCGCCATTTCAGACGAAAGCTCGGTACTGAGGAGCACATCTACCGGCACCATCACGTAGGCAGAATCATTTGCCGCAGCAAAGACCTTGCTTATGTCGCTCTTCGTATCGGGAGTCAGGTTTTCTTGCCAGCTATAAACACGCTTCTTTTCGCCAGCCACCGGAAGCATCAATGCTGCCGGATGATACCCGTTGATATCAACTGCATTTGCCATCTGCATGGCAAAGAGGCCTCCCAGGCGCATGCGGTCACCCTGAGCGACGGCATTTCCAAAAACGAGTTCCGCCTTTTCTACCTGGATTTCGCGAGTAAAATCAAGTTCATTCTTTGCAGCATTCAAGATCGACTGGGCAATACGCACAGGGTCATCCCTGTATAGGCCCATTTCCTTTTTCACTTTGTTCTGCACTTCCACACGTTCAGCAATCTTGAACGGGATACCCTGTTCGCTGAACTTTGCAAGCGTTTCCAAGCGTTCGGGACCAGCAGCAAGCGACAGATACTCGGCGCGGGCTTTTTCGGCCTGCAGCTTGACCTGGGCCAAGTCTTCGCGGGCAACACGCACGTCTTCGAACAGGCGTGCACGTTCCGACATCAAGGCGTCGACTTTTTCTTTGCTTTCGTTGTACTTTTCGTTAAAAAGTTCGCGTTCCTGGTTGGCGGTTTCACGGTCCTTCCAGCGGGCAGCAACAGCCATATCGCGCTTTTTGCGCGCTTCTTCCAAATCAGCCTTTGCACTGTTCAATGCGGCGCGCTGCTTTACAGCATCGATATCGGAGTTCTGCTGCGCAAAGGAAAGAGGCGCGAGAAGAGCAAAAGCTGCAACTAATAACGGAAGTAAAATTCGAGTTCTAGATCCTTCGACTTCGCGCTTCGCGCGGAGTTTATCCTGAGCGGAGCCGAAGGACTCAGGATGACACAGCACCATTCCACCTTTCGCATTCCTCATTCCGAATTCTGAATTCTGAATTTTCATCTACTTGCCCTCCTTCGGAATCACCACAGGAATCGTGACAAGTCTCGGAGCAGTCTTGCCTTCGGCCACCTTCATCACATCTTTCAATACCGTACGCATGGTAAGGTCATCGGACACGTTATTCCAGACATAACCGCCATCGGCCGTCCGGGTTAGCCACAGCACGTCGTTACCGTCGTTGCTCACGAATACCGAGGCGACTGCACCGTAACGCAAGAATGTTCCCGGAACACTGCGGGCATCCACCTGCAGGAATCCCTTGTACACTTCGGTCGTGTACCCCAGGCGAATGCGGTCGTAAAAGACTTCGAGCATGCGATTGAGACCGTCGTCCGCTTCAATCAAGCCCTTATGGAGCTGGCCCGCAATTTCTTGTACGCTCTTGATTGTTTCTTCGTTGCGGTACGGGAAATCCGATTCAAATACAGGCACCAAGGAATCAATCACCAAGGCCAAGGATTCGGCATATTTCGCCTTACGGTTCTCGAAGTACTTGATCGTACCCAAGGATTTTTGACGTACACTTGCCAAATTCTGGAGTTCAGCCTTCAGGGAATCGATTTCGGCCTTCAGTGTCTTGTTCTGTGTCGCGAGCGCCTGAACCTTTTTGCGTCCGACCTCGATAAATTCGGCGTGACGTTTCTTTTCGGCATCATGGAGCGATTTTTCGCGGGCTGTTTCGGCCTCCACCGCCTTAATCTGGCGACGGACACTTTCTACCGTTTCCTGCGCCTGCGAAAAAACACCCGCAAGGCTCAAGCAAAGGAATATCTTGGTGAGTAAATGAAATTTCATATGCGAAAAAATACAAAGAACCGCGGTCACTAGACCACGGCTTCTTTCAAAATAAGTTGAAAAACGAGCATTAGAACTTAGTTGCAAGAACTTAGAGCTTAGAATTATCAAATATTGAAATCGTCTAAGTTCTACAAGCGCAGCGGACTAAGTTCTACCAACTGAGTCGAAGACGTTACTTCTTGGAATCCTTGAAATACTGCGGAGTATTCTTGGCGCCGGCCTTCTTAAGGGCCTTGATCAAGCGGGTATAGCCTTCGTTGGTAGCCCAGTCGAGCACAGAATAGCCCTGACCGCACTTGGCGTTCACATCGACACCCTTGTTGATGAGGAACATCATGGCGTCATAGTTACCATTCTTGACGGTCCAGTGAATCGGGAGGTAACCGTCAGCGCTACGGGAATCAAGCGGAGCACCAGCATCAGCAAGCACTTCGAGCATGTCGACCTTACCGGTCTTTGCGGCGAGAAGCACTGCAGTACCGAGAGTCTGGGATTCAGCACCTTCGGCCTTGAGCTGAGCGAGGAGGCGGTTCACCACTTCCTTGTTGCCCATCATCACGGCGTTGTCGAGCACCGCTTCACCGTTGCCGTTCTTCACGTCGGCCTTGGCACCATGTTCGAACAAGTAGTTCAGCACGACCATATTGCCCTTGTTGGCAGCGATAGCCACGGCATTGTTGCCGTTGTCGGCCGGAGCGTCAATTTCGAAAGAAGCCTGCAAGAAGAGAGTCATCTTGGCAGTATCGCCGTTCACTGCGTAAGAAACGAACTGGTTCGGGGTAAAGGGGATCTGCTGTTTGGTCAGGTACTTGCGCACGGACTGGGGATCATTCGGGTCCATTTTGCTGTCGCAAGCGGTCATGGACATCATCATAGTGGCGGCGCAAAGGGCCAACAACTGCTTTTTCATAAAATTGTGCTCCAAATGAGGTTTTTCTTATTTTTGGTCTAAAAAATAAACAATTTTTGGTCAATTAACACAAAAAAACTCAAATTACAACTTTTTTTTACCAAAATATTCCCCGCGCCTCCACAGCCCTTTTTCTCAACTCAAGACCAACCATTTATATTTAAGGCATGAGAAAGAGAATTTACCCCCTGATTTTGCTTTTCTGCACCCTCGCTTTTGCCGACCGAGTGGTCATCGACACCTCCATGGCAGCCTCCACCAGCAACGACAACCGAGAATTCGAGGACCGGGGATCATTCGGACCCTATGTCGAATTCAACAACGTCAAGATGAAAAACGTAGAATACTCCTACAAAGTAAACGGGAGAAAACACGACATCTCAGTCGACAACACCTACATTTATGGCGCCTCGGGCAGCCTTCCTCTCACGGAATGGTTCGACATTTACCTGATGGCCGGCTACCAGTATCTAGGGATAAGCCACAAGCCGAGAAACATCGATGCCGCCTACAGGGATCTCGAAGACTGGGACGATTTCTTTGAAGCCCCGTTCGATTCCAGCGACATCGAAGGCCGTCATGAAATCCATACAGCCCTTTTTCAGCTAGGTTTCGATTTCGCCTTGCCGCTGGTGATGAACTACAAGCACCAATTCATGATCAAGCTTTACGCCTTTGGCGGCGCCGTATTCGGCAAGACCTTCTTTGCCGACGACACCAAGTTCACCTCGCCCGCTATTTACGGTTACGCCTACGGCGCAGGCCTACGCACCGCATGGCACGGGTTCTTCTTGTCGGGCGGTTTCCGCAACAACCACGAATACTTCCACACCTATTTCGAGCGTAAAACCGGAGAACTCCGCGAAAACGACGAATTCATGTTGGATTACACCACGTATTTCCAGCCTTACGTAAGCTTCGGAATTACGCTGTTCTAACGGGATTTTTTATAAAAAAACTTATTTCTTAATCTTAAGTTTTTCACCCATCTTAATCTTGGTATCATTCAAGTCATTCCACTTGACGATATCTTCGATAGTCACATTGTATTGGCGAGCGATATCCCAGAGTCCCTCGCCTTTTTTAACGGTATGGACCTTGTATTCGGCTTCCGGGGCCGACGCGACCTTCAGCTTTTGACCGACACTTAAGCTCGTGGACTTGCCCATGCTGTTGAGTTCCTGGATTTTAGCCACGGAGGTACCGAACTTGCGGGAAATGCTGCTCAGGTTATCGCCCTGCTGCACGACATAGACCGAGACCTTTTCGTTAGAGGTTTTCTTGGCGGCCGGCTTAGATTCGGACTTGGCGGGTTTCTTTTCGGCCTTTTTCTTCACGTATTCCGGAATCACCAGGGAATCGCCCACGGTAAGGCGGCGACTAAAGCCCTGGTTAGCCTGCATGAGCATCACGACAGGGACCCCGTAGGACTTTGCTATGTCGGCAAAGGTATCACCCTCGCGGACAGCATACTTGGCGCCCTTCGAAATCTTGGGGCGATCCTTTTGCGGGCGGTCGCTTTCAACCTGGGGTTTCGGTTCGGGTTTAGAAACGACCAAGGTATCGCCCGTCTTTACGATTGCGGCGACATCCAAGGAATTCCATGCACGAACGGAATCCTGGGAAATGCCGAACTTGCGTGCCACAGAGGCCACATCATCGCCAGATTGCACGATATAGGTACGGACTTTATGCGGTTTCTTACCCTTGCTAGACTTGGGTTTCGGAGTCACCTTGATCGGAATCAGCAAAGTCTGGCCAGCACGAATACGGGAACTCTTCATGTCGTTCGCCTGCTGCAATTCAGACACCTTGATACCGTACTGGCGGGCAATCACGCCAAGGTTTTCGCCCTTGCGGACCTTATGGTGGTGCCAGCTGGAGAAACTGTTCTTTTCCATCTTGTCGTAGCCATCGACAAATGCGGTACGGGTTCCGACCGGCAAGCGTAACAGGTAAGATTCCTTGTTCGGAGGCGTACACCACTTCACCAGTTCCATGTTCAGGCTGCGCAGCGTATCTTCGGTAACCTTCAAAAGCTTTGCCACTTCTTCGAGCGGGAACGAATCAAATACGGTTACGGTATCGAAATCGGGGCGGTACGTTTGTTCGACAGTCATTTCGTACTGTTCCGGATAATGGCCAATGACCATGGCCGCAAGAATTCTCGGCACGTAGCGCATGGTTTCTTTAGGGAGTTCCAAATCCCAATAAGTCACCGCCACCGACGTGTCGCGAGTAGAATCTTCCTGCATTTCACGCAAGAGCCTGCGCACGCGGCCTTCACCGCAGTTGTAGGCAGCCATGGCCAAAAGCCAGTCGCCAAATTCATCGTGCAGGCGGTTCAAGTACTTGAGGGCAGCCATCGTCGCCAGTTCCGGATTGCGGCGCATGTCGACCCAGTAATCCACTTCGAGTCCGTAACGCTTGCCCGTTTCCGGAATGAACTGCCACATGCCGGAAGCCTTGGCGCGGCTATAGGCCTTGAGCTTGAAGCCCGATTCCACGAGGGCGAGGTAAATCAAGTCGCGAGGCATTTTTGCCGCATCGAGCTGTGCATAAATCAGCGAATCATAGGCAGTCTTTCGGTTCAGCGAGCCCGACATAAAGGCTCGAGCCGAATTGGTCATATAGTAGATTTCTTGCAGCACGCGTTCGTTAAACCTTACCGGGAGTGTAAACTGCGACACATCGAGCGTATCCAAGAAGCTTTCGATTACAAGCAAGGCGGCGCTGTCGGCTTCACTTTCATCAAGGGCGTCCACACCTTCGATCGAGACTTCGTTTCGCACAAAATTTTCGGCATTTTCGCCAAGTTCAGCCACATTGGGGTAAACTTCATCGAGGGCGCGCACAATGCGAAGCGGCATTTTGGCACGGTAGGCCGAATCTTCAGCGGCAGAAACATTCTTATAGGTCGAATCAAACCGTTCGGAAACCAACTGTCTTAAGGATTCATCCAGATAATGCCTGGCCAAGAGCCATTCCTGGTTGTCCATGGCCTGCAAGGCATACTGGTAATAGGTCCAAGAGGGACGAATCGCAAGGGAATCCGAGATTTTTTCTTTGAGGGCCCGTTCCGAAAAAGATTCCGTATCGGACGAATTTGCTGAGTCAACCTTGGGCGTCATATCGGGCTTGCTTGCGCAACCGGACACCAACAACACGAATAAAGATACTATGCCAAAAAAGAAAAATCTCATCAAAAAAATTCCAGACACCTAATTACAGGCCACCTAATTGCCAGTCACGCGTTCCACACCGAACCAAATGACACCAGCCAAGACAAACGCAGCAACCATTTGCAAAATGATGATAATGCGGTTTACGCGGTAGGCCTTTTGCGACTTACGGTGCCAAGACGGCAGTTCCTGTTTTTCATTCGATTCATTCATTGCGGGGTTAAATATAACAAATCGCAATTTCCCTATCCGTTAAATTTCTATGTTATACAGCGGATTATGAAGAAGCTGTTTGCCGCATTAAGCCTAATGTGTATTCCTGCCTTGGCTCAGGTAGGAATCGTAAGGTCAACGAGCGGCATTCACGCCCCCTCGGCAAAGACGCTTCCACAAGGATTTCTTTACATTTCCGGCACCTTCGAAATGGTGAGCGACGGAAACCCCTTAAGCCTGGACGGCGGCTACACCGATTCCAAAGGCAATTTTGTCACCCTCGAAAAGAATACGCCCTCGAACGATGAAACCTTTTACGCGAGTTTCGCCGTCCTGGACAACCTTGAACTAGGCGTATCGATACCGTTCCATTACGAAGGTGATATCAACAACACGGATTTGGACGGATTCGGTCTCGGCGACCTGCATTTGTCCGCGAAAGGTTCCATTCCCGTGAACGAATGGTTTTACCTGGGTCTTAGCGGTGAACTTTTTGCCCCGACAGGTTCTACCGAAAAGGGATTCCGCCCCAGGCACCGCTGGTATGTCAAGTCGGATGGAGAAGCCTATGCCTTCACCTCGAACTATCCGGCCGCCAACGTCAACGTCCATTTTTCGTTTGACCTTAGGCAATACCTGACCTTTAACGGATACGCCGGTCTTCTGAGCGATTTCGGCGAAAAGGCAAAATACCTCCTGTGGGGAGCCGGCTTCAATATCTTCCCCGAAAAGACCCTTACGCTGATTTTCGAAGCATCGGGCGAAACACCCATGCGTTCCACGCGAATGAGCTATCATTTCTTGAATAGCCCCTTCAGACTCACTCCGGGCTTGCGCCTGCACTTGCCTTACGAAGCCTACCTCACCCTTTCGGGCGACGTGGGTTTCCATTACTTCAAGGAGCTCGATTCCGAAGACGCCTTGTCAGTCAACCTCAAATCTGGCAAAAACAACCTGCATTACAAGACATCCGGCTCGCCTGAAGTCGCCATCGCCATTAGCCTTAGCAAGGTATTCAACCTGAGCTGGGGCGACGACGACAACGACGGCGTCATTGACCGTAAAGACATGTGCCCGAACACATTTAAAGGCCAGAAGGTAAACCCCCGCGGATGCCCTGTCGACGAAGACCAGGACGGAATCCTCAACATCGTTGACCTTTGCCCGAACACGCCCACGGGCCTTGAAGTCGATTACAACGGTTGCCCCCTGGATCACGACAACGACGGCGTCGCCGATTACCTCGACAAGTGCCCCAATACGACGAACGGCTTTGCAGTCGATTCTACCGGCTGCATGCTCGACACCGATGGCGACGGCATTGACGACAACAACGACAAGTGCCACGAGACTCCGCACGGAGAACCGGTCGGAAATGACGGTTGCCCCTTGGACCAGGATAAAGACGGCATTCCCAACGAAACGGACCAATGTCCCGACACCCCCGAAGGCATTTCGATTGACAAGAACGGCTGCCCGCTCGACTTCGATGGTGACGGAGTCCCCGACGATATCGACAACTGCCCCAACAGCAAGCTAGGCGAACTAGTCGGCGAATCGGGCTGTCCCCTGGATTCCGACAAAGACGGCGTCCCCGACACAAAGGACGAATGCGCCGACACCCCCGAAGGTGTCACCGTCAATATCCTCGGCTGCCGCATAGACCAGGATGGCGACGGAATCTTCGACGAAGAAGACAAGTGCCCAGGCACTCCCGAAGGCGCCCCAATTGACAGCCTCGGCTGCCCGCTCGATTCTGACGAAGACGGTATCGCCGACTGGGCAGACCAATGCCCAGGCACCGCCCCCAACACGTTTATCGACATTTCTGGCTGCCCCACCAACCAAAGGCACAACTTCAACATGTTTGCAAGACATATCCGCTTCAAGGGAATCGATACGGTCCTTGTGAATTCAAGCTACACCGCCCTTAACGACATCGTATACTACATGCGTCAATACCCCATGAATCTCGAGATTCAATGTTCTGCAAGCGAAGCCGGAGCAAACGCCGAACGAATCTCTAACGAACGCGCCGAATTCATTTACAACTACCTTGTCAAAAAGGGTATCCGCAAGGAACGCCTCAAGTTCCAGGGTTTCGGAAAAAAATTACCGCCGACACTTACGCAAAAAAGCGGCAGCACCGACGTAGTGAGATTTATTCCCTCGCCCGAAAATCAAAAGCAATAGTTTTTTGCTATATTTGCACTTCCATTCTTACGGCACCTCGCCAAATCAAACAAAGGATTTTCTATGAAGATTGCTGACAAGACCGTTGTCCAGATGCACTACACCCTGACCTCCGACGAAGGCAAGGTCATCGATTCCTCCGAAGGCCGCGAACCGCTGCAGTACATTCAGGGCGCCCACATGATCGTGGTCGGTCTCGAAAAGGCAATGGTCGGCCACGACGTGGGCGACAAGTTCGACGTCAAGGTGATTCCGTCCGAAGGCTACGGCGAATACAACGAAGAAATGACCCAGGAAGTCCCGCTGGACGTTTTCCAGGGTATCGACAAGGTGGTCGAAGGCATGATGTTCTATGCACAGACTCCGGCCGGCCCGATGCCGATCCGCGTGAAGTCCGTTTCTGAAAAGACCGCCGTGATTGACGCGAACCACGAACTCGCCGGCCAGAACCTGAACTTCGCCATCGAAGTCGTCTCTGTGCGTGAAGCCACCGAAGAAGAACTCAATCCGCAAGGTCACCACTGCTGCTGCGGAGGCAAAGGCGAAGGCGATCACGAATGCAAGTGCGGCGAAGAAGGCCACGAATGCGAATGTGGCGGAGAAGGCCATGAATGCGGTGGCCACGGCCATAAGGAAAACTGCGACGGTAACGGCGGTTGTGGCTGTCCCAACCACGACAAGCACCACGAGAAGTAATTCAGAATTCGGATTTCAGAATTCGGATTTAGAACATAAAACAATTAACGCGTGTAATTTTTCCAATTACACGCGTTTTCTTTTTAAAATTTATCCGGGATCAACCCGTTTTTCAGCGTTTATTCGTACTGCGGAACAGTCCAAGTCATGGGCACCGCCGGAGTATCGCCATCATCATGGTTGAAGGTAAAGCCCTTCTTGGCGTCAAAGCCTTCAATAGAGCCCTTGACCGCCGAGGCACATTCGCTCGGGTGCAAGCAGCTGGAGTTCTTGAGCACTAGCATGTCGCCATAGACATCCCAGATGCCGGACTTCAACTCTTCGGTATTGGCGCCCTTCTTGGCGACAACGGAGTAATCACCCGATTTCTTGAGCGTAAGCGTCCAATCGAGCCCTTTTTCAGGAGCGATCCATTCGCCAGCCAAGGCTTCCTTGTCAACATCCTTGTACTTGATAGAGGACTTTTCGCACTTGTACGATTCACCCGTATCCATATTCAGGTCGAAATCGGTGCTGACCTGGGCAGAAACTAGCGAATATACCGCCTGATCAAAGAACACCGGAAGCATCAGCAAGTGGCTGCGTTCGATATCGTAGTAACCCGCAGACCAGCTCGATTCTTCCTTGACCGTTTCTTCCACAATATAGCGCCCCTTGTAGAACGAATACACCTGCTTGGTGTCACCGTTCTTGCAAGAAAGCTTGACTCCCTGCAACTGGGTTCCGTCCGAAATCCAATTTGAAGAGATCGGCACATTGGCCTTTTCGACATCGATATAGTCGCCATCGTTGATCGAGACCTGCAACTTCTTTTCGTCCTTGACGACAAACTGGAGCTTTCCGGATTTTTCAAAGAACTTCTGCATTTCGTCCGAAACCTTCGAAGTAATCCCCATAAACGAACCATTGGACTTGCCGTATTCAATCACGCCGTTTTCAAAATCAGAGCGGACCGCGATCCATGCCGTATCGGGAATCCAGATAGAGAACACACCTTGCTTTGCGCCGGAAGCAAGATAAATCTGCGTTCCGAACATTTCTCCAAGGGTCATGTTCTTTTCAAGATCTTCCAAGGTTGCAGCACGCATGCCCTTCGGAAGTTCCGGAGCTTCGGAAGACGATGATTCTTCGACCGAAGAAGAAGATTCCGTAACGCTCGAGGAGCTACCTTCATCACGCTCCACATTCGACGAATTGTCATCGCTGCCACAAGCGGCAAGCATCATGGACAATGCAATGGCGGAAGTGAACACCGCCGACTTTGCTTTAAAATTCATATATACCTCTTTTTCTGCATAGAATATATACAAAAAAAACTGCAATGTAAACAGAATGTGTTTTTTTGTGACAAAAAACGCTTTTTGAATCAAAATTCCAAGGGGGAACCGGGCGTGTAGCCTAAATCGGACTTCGCATTTTCGATATCAGGAGCGGCATCATACAAAAAGCCCGCAAGAGCCTGCTCCGCCGTCACCGGGCGTCCGCCAATCCAGCTTTTCAGGACAGCGAGTTTCTTAGAAATCCACCACGGCAATGGAATCATGCAATGACGCTTGCCAGCCTGCTTCAAGACGGCCTTGGCCATATCCGCCATCGAAAGCACCGTTTCTCCGGCGAGGGCATACGTATTCCCGACGGCACACTCCGAAAGGCCCGCCAAAGCGATTCCCTTGACCAAATCCGTACTTTTCACGGGGCGCTTGAGGCACTTGCCGCCTCCTGGCATAAAATACACCGGAAAGCGCTTTACGTAGGCCACAAACATGTTAAATTCGATTCCGCCGGTACCGATAGGCGAACTGATTACAAGCGTCGGGCGAACAATCGTCCATGGGAGGCCAGAATTCTTGACGTAAGACTCCCCTGCCAGTTTACTTTGACCATACTCCGTCAGCACAGGATACGTCACCGAGATGCTAGAGACATAGACCAAGCGCTTGACAGCTGCCGCTTTGGCCACATTCACGACATTGCGCGTTCCACCGGCATTGATGCGTTCAAAGGCGCCCGGTTTAGTCGAAAGGAGAATCGCGGCGAGATGGTACACCAAATCTACGCCGACAAAGGCTTCGCGGATCGAATCCGCGTCCGTGACATCCCCATAAAAAACCTCCACCCCCTCGGGTAAAAACCCAGCCTGGGTATCGCCCGGGAGCACAAGCACGCGAACACACACATCACGAGCCAAGAGTTCCCGACAGAGCGCCTTCCCTACGACGCCTGCGCCACCCGTCACCAAAGCAATCATTGCTAGGCTTCCAGCAAATAGCGGACATCCTTGACCCTGCGGGCAAGGTCTTCGTCATTATCCATCTGCTTTGCAAGTGAACGGATTGCGGCGATAACAGAAGAGTAATCCCTATTGAAGAATTCGCCGATATTCACAAGAGAGGTATTCGTCATTTCGCGGCTAAGGTACATCGCGACCTTACGCGGCAAGGCGACACCGGCATCCTGACGCTTGCTTGTAAGCGCCATCAAGTCCGTACCGAATTCCAGGGCTACCGTCTCGGCGATACCCTTGACCGTCAGTTCTTCGACTCCGGTCGTTCCCGGAGGAGCCACCAGGCGCTTTACCACGTTCAGGTCAAGATTCTCTTCGCAAAATTGATTCAGGGCTCGAATACCGTTCAGCATCCCCTCGATCACGCGGACATTTTCACGCGGCGGGAGCGAAAGGAACCGACAAATTTCTTCGCGGTCACGGTCAAGAAACGGGATATTCATCGATTTCTTTTGAATCAGCTTGATTCTTGTCGTCAGGTCCGGAACGTCGATTCCAACAGCGACACAAGATTCCAGCGGAGCAAGCAACTTTGCCGAAATGCTCGGAATCGCGTTCGGCAACTTGCGTTCAGGCGGAACTTCGCCTTCTTCCAGGCGGTTAAAATTGGAAGGATGGCGGTCGCATGACAATACGACCTGTTTTCCGAGCGTACGCAAATGCTTGATCAAGATTGCGAGCTTTTCTTGACAGAACTTCTTGCATTCCAGAAGTTGGATATCGTCCAGAATCAAGACATCGCAGTTTTCGTATTTATCCTGGAAAGCTGTAGCGAGTTCACGGACATTACCCGTCTTGAGTTTCAGCGCCTTGTACATGGCAGTAGCATCGTGCACGAAATCGAAAGCCTGGCAATAGATGACACGCGTATCGGGCTTCGTTTTCACGATTTGGGCGGCAATCGACTGGAGCAAATGAGTCTTGCCCAAACCAGACTTGCCATACACAAAAAGCGGATTCAAGGCCGGATCGCCCGGATTTTCGGCAACGGACTTGCAAGCTTCGCAGGCAGTACTGTTACAATCGCCCTCGATAAAGTTTTCAAACGTATAGCCAGAGTACAGAGAAAGCTTATTGCGCGGACGCCTTCTGGGCGCTGCTACACGGGGGGCGCGCACAGGGGGAAGCTTCGGGGCGGCCGGAGTCGACATCACCTGCACATTCTTTTCGGCAGGGGCAATAGAAATCTTGAAATCGACAAAGGAATCGCCAAGAACCTCGGAAAAAGCAGTGCGCAAAACACCTGCATAATGCGCATTCACCCAGTCTCTGCGAAATTCATCGGGAACTGTTATCTGGGCGTAGCCGTCAAAAAAGCCCTGGTATCCGACCATATCAAGGATTTCAAGACCCAAATAATCATTACATTCAACATGCGCACGGTCCAACACCAACTGCCAGACCGAAGATTCAGAATTCAAAAGAGCAACAGAGTTTGTCACGTTCTACCAATCATCTAAAAAAGCATGGAAAAATTAAATAAAGCATACAAGAAAATAATCGAGACCGCTCATTTTTTTCTAAAAACGCCGTTTTTAGCGTAAAAAAGCCAAAAAAATATTTATTCCCAAAACTTACCGCATTGTTGCAAACAAATCACTCTTTTAATCACTCCGCAGTCAAGATAGACTCCCTATGATTAGAACACTTTATCAACAGAAAAATTTTGTAGCATGTCTTGACAAGAAAAAACATACTTTTAGTGCTCAAATTATCATCATTCCAAAAAGCATACAAATAAATAACAGCCCTTTTTAGTCAAAAAAAGGCAATTTTTCATAGAAGATATTGATTGTCAATGATTTAGCGGTCTATTTATTTTCGTCCAGTTTCGACTGGAGATTTTCGATCCGCTGTTCCAGCATTTTCTGGATTTCAGGCAGCAGCCTATCCTTGATTCGGTCCAGATAAAGGCACTGCAGCTGGATCATGCGATTGCGGTGGCGACCGGCGTGTTCCTGAATCCAGCGACTTACCGCCAACTGGCGGTCCTGCATGCGTTCCTGCAGTACCTGCTTAATGTATGTCGTCTGTACGGACATATAGCGCTGCATGTTGAACGGGAGCTTGTATGTGCGGATAAACTGCTTGAGCAATTCCAAAAGCGAGAGATTCTGCCCTTTGCGATCCTGAATAAACTGCTTCAGTTCTTCGCAGTGGCACTCAAAGAAAGGCATAATGGCCTTATCATCAATCTGATAAAGTTCCAGTTCGTCTTGTTTCTTTGTCGCTTCGTCGACTGCCATACGCTATAAATTTATAAAAAAATCAAATTTTATGTGATTTCACGCACAAAAAAGGCAAAATTCGCATTAGAAGAAAGATTTTCAACGTTTTCTTGTAAGAAAACGACACCTTCGGTACCCGGATGCAAGCGATCCACGTCCCCACCCTTGAAATCCTTCATCGAATCGATCTTGCAGCGGGCCATGCCCGAGGGAGTCATCAACGCAAGAGAATCGTCTATCGAGAAGGGGTTCTTGACATTCACGCGGCAGGAATTCGTGTTCGCATCATAGGCTATGACCTGAGCGGCCACGCAGCCACCGGGAGCATCTTCGTGAGTGGACTCGTAATTCTGCGGCAAGGGGCCGCGCAGGAATCCCGGCATAAAGCCGCGACCGTCCACAAACGAAATCGCGCGATAGGCGTCATCCGACACCTTGACCGATTCCGTTGCAACGCCCTGTTCCATTTGTGCGGCGCAAGAATCAATTGCCATACGGTAGGCACGCACCACCTGGCTCAAGTAATACACCGACTTGGTGCGGCCTTCGATCTTGAACGAATCGAGCCCTGCCGCCATCAGTTCCGGAATCACGTCAATTGCGCAGATATCGCGGCTACTCATGAAGTACGTGCCCCAAGCATCTTCGTCCAAGGCGATCGGATCCAGTTCCGGACGATCCGTGCGCTGCAGGCTGAAAGAACCCTCGTGCTCGCGATAGTCTTCACACTGCGGTTCAGGATTGGCATACAGGCGGTATGGCATACGGCAACTGTTATCGCAGGCACCTTGGTTTGCATCGCGACGGGTGACCCAGTTACTAAGCATACAACGACCGGACATCGACATACAAACCGCACCATGCACAAACACTTCCAGTTCCAGATCCGGCAAACGGTTCTTGATTTCCAATATTTCAGACAAGCGAAGTTCGCGGCTCAAAATCACGCGACGCACGCCCAAATCGTGCCAGAACTTGGCCGCCAGGTAATTCGTCGTATTTGCCTGCACAGACAAATGAACTTCGACCTCCGGTCGCACTTCGCGAAGCCAGCCCACAAAGCCTGGGTCCGCCACAATCAGCGCGTCGGGTTTCAAATCAATGGCCGCTAGCAATGCGTTCTGGAAGGCTTCCACCTTCACATTGCGCGGAATCACGTTACTCGTGAGATAAAACTTTTTGCCCAATCGGTGGGCGTATTCAATGCCTGCGGCTAAGTCATCTAAATTCTTGAATCCGTTTTCACGGGCTCGGAGCGAAAAAGCAGGCTGGCCCGCATACACGGCATCGGCGCCGTATGCAAAGGCGTACTTCATGCGAACAAGATCGCCAGCAGGAGCAAGAAGTTCAGGTAGCATTGTAGTAGACAGTAGGAAGTAGGAAGTAGGAAGTAGGAAGTAGGAAGTAGGAAGTTGGAAGTTGGAAGTTGGAAGGGGTGTGGGTTCGCAATTACCACTTGAATCCCGTTCTCAAATAAACCTTTTCGTCGTTGAACAACGTAATCTCGCCGAGGAAGAACACATACTGGCCTTCGTAGCTGATCGAAGGCGTAAGCGAATATTCCATATCAGCGCCCTTCAAGAAACGCTTGTGAATTTTCATGTGGTTGCGACGCGGAGTCGTATCATTCACCGCGCTACCGTAATCCGTTCCTTTCCAGAACCAGGTATTGCGAAGCGAGGCAAAAACGTGACGGTCCAGGCGGCCATAAGCCGTAAAGTCAATCGTCTGGCTGTTCGGACCAGCCTGGTTACCCAGCGGGCGGCCCAAATGAGCCATCTGCGCCGTATTTGCATGGAAATGGGAATACACATAAGGTTCAATGCGGGCATATTCGGCTATAAAGCCCGATTCCAACAAATGAGACTTAATCTTGAAATCGTGTGCACCATGCATACCGGCCATCCACGCCCACTTCGCTTCGATATTGTCGTTTTTCACAAGACTCACCGGACTTTCCATATCGTCCAGGTAGAATTCGCTATACACGCGGAGCGAACGGAACAAGCGGTAGTTAAAGTCGAAGGAAAGAGAACCATTATTGCTGTCTTCGGAATAGTTCCCCTTTTCCATGAACAGCGGGACCACCGGCACAAAAAGCCAAGGCTTCAAGTTGTCGTACTGGATTTGCAGTTCGCTGATACCGAAGGTCGCATTGCCCACAGCCAGTTCATAGCGATGACCGAATATATTGCGCGTTTCTTCCTTGTTGTTCATTCCCATGCCGGGATAAATGCGCAAGTCTCCGTAGAACGAAAGAACACGCAACGGGCCAAATTGCATATCGAGCGAAAGCATATTGTACGGAAGCGCAAACTGGTTCAGGCTCAAGTTATTGTAATAGCCCGGGCCCCAGTGCATCACGTCGCGACCGAAATCCAGACGCAGCCAATCATAATTCAACGCAATATGCGCACGGTAGCGGGCATAGCTCGTGTATTCAAGCCCCGAATTATTTTCTTCTTTCTGGAATTCCAGGAATTCACCGTCAAAAGATTTCGGATAACTTGCGGAATGCCCTTCGTCGTAAATGCGAGCATCGAGTACAAAATCAATCGAATCCGCATAACCGCGCAAATAGATACCGCCATCGACTCCCGGCCAGATCGTATCGCCAAGCGATTCGCCACCACGGTAATCAATCCCCCCTACAAGCGACATGGCAAGTCCCATGCGCGGATTCTTTTTTTCAAAAGCCGAACCGTGTCCTGAAACCGCAGCGCCGTTTTCACTATCGTAATAAAGCAATGCATTTCTTTCGGAGTCGACAAAGTTCTTGCGAAAAGCTGTATCGCGATGCGGATAAGCAAAGAACTGGCGCCCCTCCCCTGTCGTTACACGATGCAAATCAAACAGCATCGGAGAATTTTCAAGGAGTCGCAAATTGCGGACATTTTCAGGACCGACTACAGGCGATGCTGCAAATGCCGGTACAGAAAGCATGGCTGCCACCAAAAGGGCAAACGGCTTAGACAGTGATATTTTCATAACGTCTCGATTTTTCAAGAATCAAAATGGCGTATTCTATTTCAAAAGATAGCTTTTTATTTGTTGTAAACAACGCAACGGGTGCATTTTGGAGCGATTTGTTCCGAACGGGAAAATTCGTTCCAAATTATGTTTTCTGTTTTTTTTATTAAGTCACTTTTTTGTTTAAAACGGATTGTTCCACTATGTATTTTTCATAAAAACAAAAACAACCCCCATAAAAGAGGAAATCATGCTTACAAGGAATTGTTTGGGAATTACTTCCCTTGTAGCAGGAGGCCTTATTGCCGGATGTTCGAGCGACAGCAGCTCTACCAGCCCCAAAGACAACCTCGCCGATGCTACAGGAACTATCACTAACGCATGCGTCTATGACGGCTACGCAGCCATGCAGGGCGCAAGCGGAGAAACACTTTGCCTCGATACCGAAGGGACACTTGCCTTCTGGATCAATGCAGACGGAAGCTACGGGTTTCCCGAAGCCACGCCGGGCTCCACTGAAAATAACACCGCAGATCCTATCGAAACCAGCACAGATGTAGGCTCAACGATGCCTAGCGACTCTACGGTATCCGCCGACAAACCCGCAGAGGATTCAACGGATTCCGAACCTGCAAGCGAAACGCAGTCTTGCACCACCGACAAGGCGCTCTATACCGTAAACGGCATTTCTTACTACAAGAATGAAGACGGGAGCCTCTATTATTTTGATACCGACTGCAACAAGACATCCCTTTCGACGATCGCACCGGCAAGCAGTTCTTCTGAAAATTCTGACGATCCCGAAACCGACGCAAGCAGCGCATCACGACCGGGACTTTCTTCTTCCGAAACCGCAACACCTGTATCTAGCAGTTCAAATGCAACGCCAAGCAGTTCTGCAGTCACAGTTCCGAACAGCAGCGCCTCCGTCGCTACACCGTCAAACGGTTCTGTGCCTGCAATCACCTACGCTGCCAGCGGCGCCACGGTTGAAAACAACAACAACTGCGTCACGGTTACCGGTGGCGAAGTCGTCATCACCTGCGCCGGCGACTATGACTTTAGCGGCTCCTATAACGGTGCCGACGCACAAATCCGCGTGTACTCTCCCAAGAGCGATTCGGGCGTTTACCTGAACCTACGCGGGCTCACGCTCAGCAATACAGCAGACGCGCCCATTTACGCACAGATGTCCAGCAAGACTTTCGTGGTCGCCAAAAGCGGAACCACCAATACGCTTAGCGACGGAAGTTCCCGCACAAAGTCCTACACTTACGTAAATTCCAACAACGAAACAAAAGTGGACACCACCGGCGCCTGCATTTACGCCAAGGACGACTTGACCATCAAGGGCGAAGGCACCTTAATCGTCAAGGGCAACTACAACAACGGCATTCACACCAGCAACGACTTGCGCTTCCGCGGCGCCACAACAATCAACGTGACCGCCGTAAATAATGGCTTGAAGGGCAAGGGCACCGTAGATATCGAAAACGGAAACATTACCATCGCAGCGACCAACGGCGACGGTATCAAGAGTGACGAAGGCGAAGATGCAGGCTCTATAGTAGACAATAAAGGTATTGTCAATATCAAGGGCGGCAACATCACCATTACCAAGGCGGGCGACGACGGCATCCAGGCTTACAACTATATCATCGTCCAGGACTCTGTTTCTGAGCCGAACATCAAGGTAACATCGACCGGCAAAGGCATTGTCTCTGACAACAGAGTTTACATCAATGCCGGAAAGATCGATATTTCCTCTGGTGACGACGGCGTTCATTCCAACCAGAACATCTACTTTAACGGAGGCTACACAACTATAGCGGCCCCCAAGAACGACGGCGTACACGCCGACTCAACCCTCATGATTAACGATGGCACCATCTACGTGACCAATTCCTACGAAGGTCTGGAAGCCTGGTACATCAAGGCAAACGGCGGCATCACCGATGTCTACGGAACCGATGACGCCTGGAATGCGGCCGGCGGCAATGACGGTTCCGGCAACACCAATCAAGGCGGCCAGTCAAACTGGGGATTCGGCCCCGGAGGCGGCATGGGCGGCGGCATGGGTAGCAGCAGCGGATTCTTGACCATTACGGGCGGCGTTCACCACGCAAAGACCGGCTCCGGTGACACCGACGGCATTGACAGCAACGGCGAACTCACGATTTCTGGTGGCGTTGTCATCGTTGAATGCCAGATCAGCGGCGGCATGGGCGGCTCCTTCGACGCCGACGGCACTGCAAGCCTCACCAGCAAAACGGTTCTCGGTTTCAGCAGCGGTTCCTCGGAAAAGGGCACGAACTATAACGTGAGCTTTACAACCGGCAACTACTACGGAACCTCTAACATCGCATTCAAGCCCTCCATATCGGGTAGATACATGGTCGCTACTACGGGTCAGCCCGCACAAGTAAGCAATACCTCCAGCTACCAGAAAAGCGTCACCTTCCCTTCAGGAAGCACAGTCTACTACAACGAATAGAATTCCTCCTAATCCACCAAAAAGTCCTCCGCGTTTGCGGAGGACTTCTCATATTCTTGCGGCAAAGCCGCCTTGCTTTTAACTACATCCAGCTACGTTCGGACGTACCCGAAATACCGCGAATCTTAAGATCGAAGTCATCGGGGTTCGTGGCAGCGTTCATTGCTGTTTCCAACGAAATCTTTTCTTCTTCGTAGAGTTTCAGGAGCGCCTGGTCGAAGGTCTGGCTGCGGTACTGCATGTGACCTTCGGCAATGGCCTGTTCGATCAAGTCGTTCTTGTCCTTGTCTTCGATGTATTCCTTGATAGCAGCCGTATTCACCAAAATTTCGGCAGCAGGCACGCGCCCGTTACCATCCTTGGTCGGCAACAAGCGGAGCGAAATAATGCCGGCAAGCACTTCAGAAAGCAGCAAGCGGATTTCGTCATGCTGGTGCGGCGGATACATCGAAAGCACACGGTGAATGGTTTCGGTCGCGTTCGTGGTATGGATCGTCGCAAACACCATGTGACCCGTATCGGCAGCGGTCAAGGCAATCTGCATGGTTTCAAGGTCACGAATTTCGCCCACCAGAAGCACATCCGGGTCCTGACGAAGCGCTGCACGAAGGGCGTTCGCATACGAAAGCGTATCCACGCCAATTTCACGCTGCGAAATAATGGCCTTGTCATCGCGGTAAAGGTATTCAATCGGATCTTCGACCGTAATGATATTCACCGCTTCGTTCTGGTTGATATAATCAAGCATGGCGGCAAGCGTCGTCGACTTACCCGAACCCGTCGTACCTGTAACCAGCACAAGGCCGCGCTTGGTCAAGGACATGTCGCGAATAACGTCAGGAAGATGCAAGTCTTCGAAGGCCGGGATCTTAGCCTTAATGTGACGAATCACGACTGCGATAGTACCTCGCTGACGGAATACGTTCACACGGAAACGGCCCATGTCGCGGGCGCCCACGGCAAAGTCGCATTCCTTGTTCGCTTCAAAGCGCTGTTTCTGGTCGCGGTTCATGATATCATCCAAGAAGGAATCCATCATCAACGAATCGACCTTGACATCAAAGGGGCGCTGCAAAGCACCGTTAATACGGTAAACAGGCGGAACGCCCACGCGCAAGTGCAAGTCAGATGCATTGCGGTTTACCATTTCACGGAGTAATTTTTCAATGCGAAGTTGCGGCTGCTGTTGCTGTTCGGCCATTAGGCGTTACCTCCGAACTTTTCGTTATAGAGTTTTTCCACTTCGGAAAGTCTAGCCGCAATATCTTCGTTTTCAGGTTCCTTCTGAGCGAGGTCCTTGTAGATTTCGAGAGCCTTTCCGTACAGACCCTGGTCGAAATAAATTTCGGCAAGCGTACGCGTATTCAGGCTTTCGTCCAAATCATGGGAACCGCGATCGAGCGGAGCATCCGGGTCATTAATCAGACCCGCAGAAATTTCATCGTCGGAATCGCCAGACATCAAGAAATCGACACCCTTGTTCGAAGGCGTTGTTTCTTCGGGCAGAGAATCGTCATCCATGTCGAACAGGCCCTTGAATGCTCCGGAGACTTCCGTTTCCAGGGAATCCAGATCCTGCGCCGATTCGGCAGCTGGAGCTTCTTGCGCCGGGACTTCCGGCTGAGCCACAGATTCTGCCGGAGCAGTCGAACCTTCAACCGGCAAATCGGATTCGTCCTCTTTTCCGAACAAATTATCAAAGGATTTGTCGATATCTTCTTCAAGAGCTTCCTGAGCTGATTCCGGAGCCTTTTCGATAGATTCTTCGACCGGAGCTTCGGTCAATTCCTGCTCAATCGCTTCCTGGCTATCAGCCGCAGCCGGAGCAGAGACTTCAGGCAAATCCAAGTCGTCGTCAGCGTTGCCGAACATCGAAGCGAAGGCTCCGCCCATTTCCTTAGCAAGGTCCGAAGTATCTTCAGACTTCACTTCGGGCATTTCAAGTTCAGCTTCAGCCTGGTTCACTTGTTCTTCAAGCGACACCGTTTTTTCCGGTTCAGTTTCCTGCGTTTCAGCAGTTTCAACCGGTTTTTCTTCGGGCAGGTCATCGTCTGCTCCAAAGATCGATTCAAAAGCGCTGTCTACGCTAAAGGCGCTATCCGAAGCCTGCTGTACAATAGGTTCTTCAGCAGGAACTTCCTCAGCAGGAGTTTCCTCGACAGGAACTTCAGCGACAGGAGATTCTTCGACTGCAGGAGCTTCTTCAGCAGGAATATCGGCGACAAGTTCTTCGGATTCTGTCGTAGTATCATCTGCGAAGAGATTATCAATCGGAGACTCCAGAATCGGAGCTTCTTCAACTGGAGTTTCTTCAGTTGAAGGCTTGTCGTCAGCAAAGAGATTGTCGATCGGAGACTCAAGTGCCGGAGCATCAAGAGACGGTTCGTCATCAAGCTTGAAGGAATCTTCTTCAGCCGGCAATTCAAGATCAGCAACGTTTTTTTCTTCAGCCGGAGTTTCATCGACAGGAAGTTCCAGAGATTCTGCTGCAGGTTCTTCGGAGTTTTCTACCGGTTTTTCTTCGGGTAGTTCATCTTCGCCGAAAATAGAATCGAAGGCATTATCGATTGTCGTCGGTTCATCGGCAGCAGGCGCCTCTACAGCGGGAATTTCTTCAACAGGAGTTTCTTCGACGCGAGATTCTTCGGCAGGAGCCTCGTCAGAGACCAGGTTCATGTCGGCAGAGGCAGACTTTTCAAACAGACCGCTACCGCTAGACTCCTCGGGCAATTCGTCTTCACCAAAAATATCGCCAAAGGCATCGTCAATGCTCTGCGGCTTGTCTTCTGCAGACTTTTCGAACAGAGACGATTCGTCAAGAGAATCCTTATCTTCGATACCTTCATCAAGCGGAGATTCGGTAAGGGACTCTATGGACTGCGTCGAGAAATCATCCGTATCGGTTGTATCCGAAGGTTCAGCGTTTGCGGACTCTTCGTTAACCGGTTTTTCTTCGGGCAGTTCGTCTTCGCCAAAGATATCGCCAAAGGCATCGTCAATACTTTGCGGTTTGTCTTCGATAGAGGCCGATTCAAAGATAGAGGCGGCGTTCGACTGCGCATTCTCGTCAATGCTTGCAGGAATGTCCGAAACAGGAGTTCCGGCATTTGCAAACGGACTGGCGCTGGTCGATTCCTCGGGTTCAAGATCGTCATCCAGACCGAACATGTCGGACAGAGCCGAGGACACATCGGAACTGGAAATATTTTCTTCGGCGCCGAATTCTTCGGCAAGAGTTCCTGACTCGTCGGTCTTGATTGAATCCATTGCAGATTCAAGCGATGCGGACAAGTCTTCCATCGTGGAGTCTTCGGCGGCATCGCCATTGGGCAGCATGGCGGCAAGAGATGCAAACGGATCGTCTGCCATGTTCTCGTCAGAAGCGGATTCTTCGGCTACCGGCGAATCAATCGAATCGGCGGTGGCAGGCATTTCAAATGTATCCGCACCGGCATCCGCGGTCGCCGGTTCAGACGAGGATTCGTCGTCAAACGACATGTCAAGCGGAGATGCGGCACTACCCTGTTCCTGGGTGGTATCGGACATGATGAACTCAGAGTCGCCCGCTGCGGCAACAGCAGCTGCAGCAGCCGTACTTTCGAGCACGACGTCGTATTCTTCTTTCCAGAAGGTGTTCAGCGGGTCCATGTCGTGCAAACGACGGTAACAGACGTTTCGCTCGGCAAGCATCCCCAGTTTGTCGTAGGCATCGCCCATCAACTGCTGTGCAGCTAGGTTGAACGGATCCATCGTAATGATGCGTTCACATTCCTCAACGCAAGGCTGGTACGCTTCGAGTTGAGTAAGAATCTTTGCGCGGACAAGTCTTGCCGAAATATCGTTCGGGTACAGCGTAAGACCGCCATCGACTCTCTGGAGAGCCTTGTCCAGCTCCCCTGCCACGCGTTCAAGATCTGCAAGCCATGCAAACACCATGGAGTTGGTGTTTTTCTTGCCTACAGACTTTCTAAGTGATTCCAACGTTACCGCCATAAACACCTCTTAGAGCAAAATTGCTTCGTCCGCCAAAAGAACGGGGATTCCTTCGCGAACCGGATACACCCTGGAATTGTCTTCGGTAGAAAGAGCCTCGGTCAAAGGTTCCGTCACTTTCTCGCCAGCAACGTTCTTGAGCGTGCCTGCGGAAATAGATTGATTTAGGGCGGCCAAGCATTCGTCAGACGCCAATTTGAGCTTACCCCTGGTTTCGGGGCAGCAAAGAATATCCAAAAGATTTGTATCGAACATAAAACCTTAATAATCAAATACTTACACAAAAAATAACTCAATTTTTGTGCAATGTGTAAAGATATTGTAAGGAATAGCGATTTTAGTGCAGATATTTGAGGTTTACAAGGGCAAAATCGCCCATTTGGGAGTTTCCGATGAGCAAAAACACCTTTAAACCGAGGCTATCGAGCCACTTGATATCGAATGGTTCTCGGTAACCCGACAAATTGGACACCACCAGAAGTTCACGACACCCCGTTCGGTTGCAAATCGATTCCATCGAAGAAAGATCACCCAGCAGATGCTGGCGGTTTTCTTCGGAGACCTTGGACGGGTCGGAACTCACACAACCGAGAATTTCAATTCCCGGAATCACATTGTAACGGTCAAACCAGGACTGCAGGGAATCTTCGGAACCGCCAAGCAAAATGGAACGGTGACGTTTCTTCGCAAAGATGCGGTAGAAATAGTTTATCCAAAATGCAAAGCGTCTCCAGACCAGAAGAGCAAAGGGAATCGCAAGGCTAGAGGCCATCACAACGGCGATCCAGCGCGTATCATAAGGCAAGAGGCTCATTTCATCGACATCGATCGGTGTCTGGGTAAAATAACGGAATGCCACATAACCGCCGACAGCAAGTACATTCAACGGCAACAGGAATCGAAGGATTCCGTCGCCCTTCAGGCTCGACACCGTGTATTCCCCTCGGAATATGAGGAACACCATGTTCACGATAACGACCAGGCCAACTAGCCACCAATCTTCGAACTGGGAAATATCCAAAATGGAGTGCTTGACAACAACCGCATAATTAAAGCAATTCGAAGCCACTTCGCCACCCCTTTCGGCACAGGAACGATCAACCGAAATACCTTTACCCAAGAAGGCAACCGCCCAAATCGCAAGGACGCCGAGATCCAGGAACATCTTCCAGAACTTCGGGATCAAGCGCGAGAACATGCCGACAAATGCCGCAAAGAGAATACCGAAAGACACCAGGAAATTCGGCACGAAATACAAGTCCTTGTGTTTTTTCACAAAGATAAGCATCGCCTTGTAGAAATCCACATAGGATCCCCAACGGCGAGTACGGCAACTCTGTCCCTTAAAATGAAGGATATTCGTCGAAGGCGTATAATAGTTCTTGAATCCCGCAGCCTTGGCCCTAAAGCACAAGTCAAGGTCTTCGCCGTACATAAAGAAATCTTCGTCAAAACCGCCCAACGATTCGTACAAGTCTCGACGGATGCAGAAGAACGACCCACTGATGGCGTCTACTTCGATCATCTTGTCGGGATCGGCAAACGTCATGTTGTAGCTTGCAAGAGTCTTGTTCTTCGGGAAAAGAGCCGCAAGCCCGATCGTCTTGGACACGGCAGAAACAATTGTCGGGAAAGAACGACGGCAAGCCCACTGGATAGAACCGTCTTCATTCAAGATTCGGCAACCCACCGTTCCCGACTCCGGATGCTCTTCCATAAAATCGAGCACCTGGGTAAACGAATCACGGGACACGACCGTATCCGGATTAATAAAGAACAGATACGGCTTGGTCGCCTGTTTTTCAGCCAGATTGCATCCCTTGCCAAAGCCAAGGTTTTCCTTGGAATCAATCCATACGACTTCCGGGAAATACGCCTTGATTTCAGGCAGTATCGGCGAGTCGGAGCCATTATCCAACACGATAATCTGGGCATCCACATTTTCGCACGCGTCACGAACAGACTTTAGACATGCCGGGATAAAGTCGCAAGAATTGTACGCAATGATAATGATGGAGCAAGAGTACATAGAGGTTTCGGGGGTTGAGCACGCATCCCTATGGGATGCTTTGAGGTATGAGTCCTAGAAGTTTGTTATTCAGATTAATGCTTTTTGCAAATGTACTCAGAGCCTTGCAAAGCAAGGCGAGCTCATCACTCAAAGCGAAGCGACCTCATAGCTAAGCAAGTCCTAGGCGGAGTTTAAGAACCAGGAAGAACGCTTCGGAAATAATGCCGCCGCTCATCTTGGAAGTACCGCGGGTACGGTCCGTAAAGATGATCGGGATTTCCTTGACACGGAGCCCCTTCTTCCAAATCTTGAAAGTTGTCTCAATCTGAAAACAATAACCATCACTCTTCATCTTGTCGAGATTCAACGCCTGCAAAGCTTCGCGACGGAAGCACTTGAAGCCGCCCGTGGCATCGCTAATCGGAAGTCCTGTCACAATGCGGGTGTAAACATTTGCACCGTAGCTGAGAATCAAGCGACGCAAGTCCCAGTTGACCACGCTAATGCGGTGATTCTGGTAGCGGCTGCCGAGTACGAGGTCGGCATCTTCGGCCGTTTCCAAAAAACGATTCAAGTCCGTCGGCGCATGGCTAAAGTCAGCATCCATTTCAAACACGCGTTCGTAGTCTCGCTCGAGAGCCCACTTAAAACCGGTCACATAGGCTGAGCCAAGACCCATTTTACCCTTGCGACGAATCAAGTGTACACGCGGATTCTTCTTGGTTTCTTCTTCAACCATGTCGCCCGTTCCATCGGGACTGCCGTCGTCGACCACCAAGATTTCAAGACATTCATTCTGTTCAAGAATAGCCGACATAATGAGCATAATATTTTCTTTCTCATTATAAGTCGGAACAATCACAAGACTTTTAGGGTACGCCATAAACCAACTTCTCCTAACTTAAATCTACAATTTCGTGAATTGATTCGGCCACCGGATAGCTCTGTTTTTTGCTTCCGTTCATCATTTCGCCCAAAAGTCCAAGAGAAATGAACTGCACGCCCATCACGAGCGAGAATCCGCCTGCCAAAAGGAGCGGACGCACGTGGAGTGCACCAGTCTGGAACCATTCGTAGCCGAAATAGCCCGAAATGCCGAAACCCACCAACATGAAAATCAAGCCAAGCAAGCCAAAGAAATGAAGCGGCTTCGAAGCAAAGCTGCGCATAAACATGAGGGACACCAAATCCAGGAACCCCGACACCAAGCGAGACACGCCGTACTTAGACACGCCATGAATGCGGGCGCGGTGTGCCACCGGCATTTCGGTAATGCGGAAGCCCTGCCACTTGGCCATCACGGGAATAAAGCGGTGATAGTCGCCGTACAGGTGAATAAACCGCACCACGGAACTGCGGTAAGCCTTGATACCGCAATTGAAGTCATGCAGACGCTGGCCACACACGATCGAAACCGTCAAGTTGAATAGCTTGGACGGCCAAGTCTTATGCCAGGGATCCAGGCGACGGATCTTCCAACCAGAAACCAAGTCGTAGCCGTCTTCCAGAATCTTAATCATCTTCGGGATTTCAAGCGGATCGTCTTGCAAGTCGCCATCCAAAGTCGCCACGTACTTGCCGCGGGCCTTGGAAAATCCGAAAGCAAGCCCAGCTGCCTTTCCGCAATTGAACTGGAAACGGAATGCACGAATAAAGGAATACTCCTTGGATAAAGACTCCACCACTTCCCAGGTATTGTCACGGCTTCCGTCATCGATCAAAATGACTTCATAGGTAAAGCCAGTCGGCTCGATGGCCGCAACAATTTCCTTAAAAAGCTCCGGAAGGTTCTCGCTTTCTTCCTTGACTGGAATAACAAGACTCAAATCCATTCGTATCCTCTCTTCTTATCGCAAAAAATTACTTGGCAGCTACTACAGCAGGTTCGTTAGCAGAATCTTTTTGGAGAGAATCGGCCGGAGCGGCCGGCACGGGTTCTTCAACCTTCAAAGGTTCGTCGGACATCTGTTCAATCTGGCGGGCAGCCATCATCAAGCGTGCTCGGCCACCTTCTTCGTAAGCCGGGACATTTTCAAGACCGCGGTTTACCACATCCTGGGCCTTGGCCTTCTGGCCAGCGGCTTCGTAAACGAATGCGGCAGCCCAATAGTTACGCCATTCGCTCGGGAACTGCTTCATGCCCATCTCGAGGTACTTACCGGCAGAAGCGGCGATGCTGTCCACCTGGGACATTCTTTCGGCCGTAAACGGATGCGTGTTGCGGAGCGTAGAAATCTTGTCGCGAGCATCGAAAGAAATCTGCAGGTAGAGCGACACGTAGCCAGAGAGCAGGCGTTCGGTTTCTCCGTTGATGTAGGCCGTACCGTCGCCGAGGCCACGGAACTTGAACACGGAATCAATGAGGTCAGCCGTATACTTAGCATCGAAGGAATTGCGTTTCGGAGTCAAATCACCCTTCACGAAATTGTATACCATGCCTTCTTGTACCATGTACTTTTCGAGACCCATGAAGTTGGAAGTACCGACGGTCGTCGAAATTTCAATAGGCTTGTCCATATTCTGGAGAGCAAGGTCAATCACCAACTTGTGCTGCGTGAGCATCATGCCACTACGGGTACGGGCAGCCCATTCGGTAAAGGCGTCCCACACTTGGTAATGCACCTTGAACTGCAATAGCTTTGCAGAATCGGCCGGAGAAAGTTCCTGACCTTCCATGGCGTCAATGCGGTTCTTGAGCTGCGGCATCAGGCGCTGTGCGTTCTTGACCCAAGTAGAAACCTGATGGTTCGGGTTAGAGGCAGAGCTGTTGTCCAGCACCATGTCGCGGTCGATGGCTGCCTTGTCGTAGCTAAGCTTGAGGATCGGTTCGTTGTCGAGCATCTGCTTAATGTACCAATCGGTATTACCGAGCGAGAGGTTCACCACGCGAACGTCCTTACGCACACCGGCCACTTCCTGAGCAAACCACAGCGGGAAGGTATCGTTATCACCATTGGTGAAAAGGATAGCGTTCGGGCGGCAGCTATTCAACAGGTTGAAAGCATAATCCCAAGGAACCCAAAGGCCAGAACGGTCATGTTCCTTGTAGTTCGAAATGCAGGGCACCAAGAACGAAACGGCAACCAAGGCAGCGGCCACCGGGTTCGCAAAGGCAGCAAAGCTAGACGTTGCCACCAGGAACACCAAGATACCAGCACCGATACCGTAAATCATGCTCATGACAATGAATGCCGGAGTATAGAAGTAGTCACGTTCACGCACTTCCAGGTGTACGGCATCGGGGAACGGAGCACGGCTACCCACCTGGGCAAAGCCGCTTTCAATCTTCTGCCAGTTCTGCCAGACAGCGGAATTGGTATAGCCATCGATTTCACGCTGGATATCGGCGAGGCGTGCATCGTTTGCTCCGCGGGCCTTGAGTGTCTCCAGGCGGATTTTGGCGTGTTCGATATTCTGGCGCATATCGATGAGTTCGTTCGGGTCCGGCAAAGCGGAAATACCCATGCCACGTGTGTTCAAGTCCTGAACATTACGGCTCATGATAGACACCCAGTAGTCATGATCGCGCTGTTCCATGCGGGTGCCGTCGGCGAAGTTGATGTAGAACAACAGGCCAAGAGAGCAAAGGGCATAAAGCACAGAAACAAACACGCCCACGTTGCGGTTGCGCTTCCAGACGAATACGCAAACCATCACCAAGAGGCCGTTAAAGAGCAAGAACATCATGAACTGCGGCAGTGTTGCATCGCCCATGAAACTCATCTGGGTCGGGAACTTGATGCCAAAGCGTTCCACCGGCTGGTTGTCGGCGGCATCGAAGGTATAGACGCCGTTGGCGTAATTCACATCGCCCACCTTGTACGGCAGGTACTGAGCCATTTGGTATCCACCATAACCCATGTGCGGGAACGAAAGGAACTGGTGACTAATGCGGGCACGACGGTAGAAGGCACGGCTGATCATGCTTTCGGAACCGTACTGTTTACGTTCAATGAAGTTGTTGAAGGCGACCCAGTTTTCATCCTTGAAGAGGTTTCCGAGCTGGAGGTTACCTTGTTCGTCGCGGATATTGATTTCGGGGTCGTTTTCGTCGATAATCGGGTTCAGTTCCGAACGGATCGGAATGTAAAGGTGCGTGCTATAGCCAATGAGGGCAAAGAAGGCAAATGCCAGGGACAGACGCATGCTGCGCTGCACACCCTTATTCTTGATAGGCTTGGCAAGGCAAAGAATCGAAAGGGCAATCAAGCAAATGAACGAGATTTCGATAAAAGCGGACACCATGTAAATCACGGAGCAAAGGAGCGTACCCGTAATCCAGATAGGAATGCGTTCCACAATCTTCTTGGGTTCGGCCACAAGGAGCAAAACGAACACGGCAGGCACGGTAAGCATCGTGTAGAGGTGAGCACCCACGCCGAGGAACGCGATGTAGCAGATAAAGATGAGAATGCGGTCGCTGTAATCTTCGTTACGCTTGTTGTACCAAACGAGACCGAGGTAAGACACTAGCATCAAGATGAGCATGGCGATGCCGTAGACTTCGGCTTCGACAGCGTTGAACCAGAAGGTGTCGGAGAAGGTCAGGAGGAAGCCTGCCACGAGAGCGGCAGAGCCAAGCACCGCCGTGCGGACCTTACTGGAAATTTTTTCAGCAAGAGCATCGCTCTTGAGAACGGTAGCCAAAAGTTCCCAGGCAAAGAGAGCCGTCACATAGACGGTCGCGGCAGAACTCACCACCGAGATGTAGTTCACTCGCTTTGCGATTTCACCCACAAACGGGAGCAATACGATGACTGCACGGGCGAGGAACACAAAGAACGGAGTTCCAGGAGGGTGCGGAATACCCAAGGTATTGGCACAGGCGACAAATTCGCCGCAATCCCAGAAGCTTACCGTAGGAGCCATTGTCAGCACATACACAATCAGTGCCACAAATGCCGCAATGCCTGCGAAGATATGTTTCATCCATTTTTCCTTGAGCATTTTACTTTTCCTTGGGTTCGGTGACAACCATGCCACGGTTACGCATAAAGCCAGTCAAAAGGCCGTTCACGAAAGAGTCCGAATTGTCAGTGCTGTACTTTGCAGCAATCTGCACGGCTTCGGTAATGGCGACCTTCATCGGGATTTCGGGGATGTAAGAAAGTTCGACCATCGCAATGCGCAGCACAATGCGGTCAAGGCTTGCCATGCGGTCGAGTTCCCAGTGGGCGGCCGCGGCCTTGATGTTTTCGTCGAGTTCTTCGCGATGGGCCTGCACCAGGTCCACCAGCTTCATTCCATACTTTTTCTGTTCAGCGTGAAGGGGCTGGGATTCAAGGATTCCCGGAAGAGCCTCCCCTGCGGTCTGGCCCGTAATTTCCATGGCATACAAGAGCTGCATGGCAAAAACTCGGGCGGGTCTGTAAGATATTTTCATAATCAAGATTCAGATGTGAAATGTGAAGTGTGAAATGTGAAGTGAGTAATTAGGCATTTGTCATTACACATTCCACATTACACATTATCAAAAGTTCGTTTCTAGATATCCTTGTAAAGGTTTGCCATTTCGACGGCGGTGGATGCCCAGCTGCTACCGAGGTTGCCGGCCTTGAGGCCTGCACGGTTCATTGCCTGGTCCACGGTGTCGGTGGTTAAAATTCCAAGAATCACGGGGAGCTTGCCTTCGGCGGCGATGTTTGCGATACCACCGGTAGAAGCATTCACCACCACGTCGTAGTGGCTGGTTTCGCCGCGAATTACCGCACCCAGCGCCATTACGGCACTGTACTTGCCGCTGTCAGCGAGACGACGGCACACGCCCGGAAGTTCGAATGCGCCCGGCACATGCACGACCGTAATATCCTTGTCGGCAACACCGAGAAGTTCGAGCTGACGCACAGCCCCTTCCAAGAGCTTGTCGGTCACGACCTCGTTAAAGCGGGCAACGGCGATTGCCACCTTGAGGCCAGTACCATTGAGGGAATTCTTGATTTCGTTCACCATTTATTTTTCCTCTTTCAAATTCTCTTGGGACACTGCGCCGTCGATATGCAGCTGGTGCCCCATCTTTTTCTGCTTCGTGAGCAGGTAGAACAGGTTTTCCTTGTTCGGCTTGATTTCGATTGGCACGCGTTCCACGATCTTAAGGCCGTAAGCTGTAATGCCCGAAATCTTGCTCGGGTTGTTCGTCAAGAGTCGCATTTCCTTGACGCCGAGGTCGGCCAAAATCTGGGCGCCCGTACCGTACTGGCGCAGGTCCGACTTGAACCCAAGGTGCAGGTTCGCTTCGACCGTGTCCATGCCCTTTTCTTGCAGTTCGTAGGCGCGGAGCTTGTTGCAAAGACCGATTCCACGGCCTTCCTGGCCGCGCATGTAAAGGAACACGCCGCCGTGCTCGCCAATGAACTTCATGGCGGCGGCCAGCTGTTCGCCGCAATCGCAACGCAGACTGCCAAAAATATCGCCCGTCAAGCATTCGCTGTGTACGCGCACGTAAACCGGCTTGCTGAAGTCGGGGTTTCCGGCAACCCAAGCCACATGTTCCACGCCGTCAGTCTTGCTCTTGTAAGCGTAGGCGGTAAAGTCGCCGTACTTGGTCGACACATGCGGAGCGGCTACGCGCTGCACGAGCTTTTCGTTTTTCAGGCGATAATCGATGAGGTCGTGGATCGAGATAATCTTGAGGTTAAACTTCTTCGCCACTTCCTGAAGTTGCGGCATGCGAGCCATGGTGCCGTCTTCGTTCATGATTTCGATAAGGGCGGCTGCAGGTCTTAGTCCGGCAAGTTTTGCGAGGTCAACGGCTGCTTCGGTATGGCCTGCGCGGCGGAGCACGCCTTCTTCTTGGGCGTACAGGGGCGAAATATGCCCCGGCCTGCCAAAATCGCTGGGCTTGGAATTCGGGTCCGAAAGGGCGAGAATCGTCGCCGCACGGTCGTGAGCGGATACACCCGTGGTGCAACCTTCAATTTTATCGACCATGATGGTAAACGGAGTCCCGAGAATCGAGGTATTCTCGGCGGTCTGCCGCGTGAGGTTCAACTCATGGCAACGCTTGATCGGGAGCGGTGCGCAAAGCACGCCACGACCTTCGTGGAGCATGAAGTTCACCTTTTCAGGCGTAATCTTTTCGGCGGCGATGACAAAGTCGCCTTCGTTTTCACGGTCTTCGTCATCGACCACGATCAAAAACTTGCCGTTCTTAAAATCTTCGATGGCCTCTTCAATGGTATTAAGCAAGGTCACGTTCCTTCAGATAATTTTCAATATACTTACCGAGCATGTCGACTTCCACATTCACAATCGTTCCTGGAACCCAGTTACGCAGGTTCGTGCGGGCCAAGGTTTCAGGGATAATGCACACGCGAATGGAATCTTCAAACTTTTCAGCGACCGTCAGGCTGATGCCGTTCAATGAAATGGAACCGCGGCGAATCACATAGCGACGGAGGTCTGCCGGGAGTTTCAAATCCACCTCGACACCCGTTTCGCGCGGAGTCACCCGGATGACTTCGGTAATGCAGTCCACATGGCCCATCACAAAGTGACCGCCCATAAAGCTGTCTGCACGACACGGAAGTTCCAAATTCACCAACTTACCGACGGCAGCCTGCTTGAAGCCCGTATTTTCCACCGTCTGGTGCATCAGGCAAAAAGTGGCTTCGTCATCGGTACAAGATTCAATAGAAAGACACACACCGTCGTTCGCGACACTGTCGCCCAACTTACAATTCTTAAAAAAGCCCGGTGACTTAAGGCGCATGGTAAGCGCATCGCCCCTACTTTCGATAGAAACGATTTCACCGGTAGATTGAATAATACCCGTAAACATACGGCGCAAATATAGAAATTCAGAATTCAGAATTCTGAATTCGGAGTGTTATAAGTAGGATAAAACTCCTACAAATAAGTAAGCCGAACATTGTACAGTTACTTGCGAACCTATAATTTAGGCAAGCATTTGAAGCTTATACAAATCTGAAATCCGAATTCCGAACTCAGAACTTAATTGGGTACAGCAAATACCAGTGGAATTCGGGATAAACTTGCACGGTGGGGGCCGGCAACTTGAAGTAATTCAGGTATTTCACGATAGTGCGCGCCATACGGCTCTGCGGACGGAACGCCTCCAGATCGTAATCCAGCGCAATGTAGACTTCGCGATGCGGCGTTACGTCTTTGTCGTGCAGGAACACGCCTTCATCAATACTTAAGCCCGCAGCAATCGCAAGCCAGCTCGGATAATACTGGCGTGCGGCCTTAGGCAACATGCGGTAAACCTTGAACGATGCCCAGAAAGTTTGGTTGCAATAGTCGTCGGTAAACACGCCTGTTTTACTTTGTCTGTAGTACGCCTTGGTATTGATCCAGTAGCTCCATTTGAGGTCTACAAACTTGAACACGGGCACATAGCGTTCCGCCATCGGCAAGAAACCGCCCAAGGTTCCCGAGAGCACGTCAAAAATGCTAAAGCCCCACTCCGGCGAATAGCCATCTTTCACGTCGATGGCAATATGAGTCGCCATCGCCGAAAAACCAGCGAACAAGTACGAATAAAACTCAGAAATTCCCGCCCAGCGGTAGCCTTCGTAAAAGGACTCGCCCATCATGACGCCCGAGGCGAAATGCCCAAATTTATCCAGGTTCAGGGCGTAATCAAAATCGTTTTCGAAATGGAAATGACTATCCTGATCGCCCCACCAGCCTTTATCGAACACAAGCCAGTAGGCAGCGCCATAAGCAATCAAAACCGTAGATGCAACACCGACACTTTTAGCGACAGAAAATTCAATCGTATCACTAGGGTCTTCGCTGCGGTAATCCCAAGTAGAATCGCGCCAAGTCGGCGGATCGCTCGGAGCCGCTAGCAAGGAAACGCTTGCAAACAGGAGCGACACCAAAGCAATCGATATGGAACGAAAAAATTTCACGGAGACAATTATAGAAAAGTAGGAAGTTAGAAGTAGGAAGTAGGAAGTTAGAAGTAGGAAGAAATAGCTAACAAATTTTTACAGTCTACAGTCTACTTCCTACTGTCTACTAAATAAAAAGCCCTGGAGAATGAACTCCAGAAGGCTTTTGTAAATGTGTAATGTGTAGTGTGTGATGAGAAATGAATAATTTTTAATTAGTCATTACACATTTCACACTTCACATTGAATTAGTTGCGGCCGAGGAGCAGCACGCTGTTCTGGCCACCGAAGCCGAAGCTGTCGGACATGGCGTAGTTGAACGAGTGGCTGGTGTTCTTGTTGGCGCACACATCGAGGTGGATGCGTTCGTCCTGATTGAACACGTTCGTGGTCGCGTGAATCATCTGATTCTGCAAGGACTTCACGGTGATGATGGCTTCGAGAGCACCGGCGGCGCCGAGAGCGTGGCCGATCATGCACTTGGAAGAGTTCACCTTGAGGCTGTCGGTGGCGCCGGCAAAGACCTTTTCGAGTGCGGAGCATTCAGCAACGTCGCCGAGCGGAGTCGAAGTACCGTGGGTGTTCACGTAGCCCACATCCTTCGGGGAAATACCGGCTTCGCGGAGAGCCATTTCGATAGCGAGGCGCACGCCTTCGCCGTCTTCACGCGGGGCGGACATGTGGTGAGCGTCGGCGCTCATGCCGATGCCGGCCACGCGAGCGAGAATGTTGGCGCCACGCTTCTTAGCGTGCGTAAGACTTTCGAGAACGAGAATGCCGGAACCTTCGCCGATTACGAAACCGTCGCGGTCCTTGTCGAACGGACGGGAGGCGGTCGTCGGGTCGTCGTTGCGCTTACTCAAGGCCTTCATGGAGGTAAAGCCAGCGAGAGCCACATTGTTCACGGTTTCGTCGGTACCACCGGCGAGCATGATATCGGCGCGGCCCAAGCGAATCTGGTCGTAGGCGGCGGCGATAGAATGGTTAGAGGTAGCGCAAGCGGAAACCACTGCGTAGCAGGGGCCCATCCAGCCAGTGCGGTTGGAAACTTCGCCAGCGGGCATGTTCACGATAGACATCGGAATGAAGAACGGGGACACGCGGCTCGGGCCACGATTCGAAAGCGAAACGACGGAGTCGCTATAAATCTGCATACCGCCGATACCGGAACCGATAATCACGCCAGAGCGGGTCGGATCTTCGTTTTCGGGAGAAATACCGGCGTTCTTGAGTGCCTGGAAAGAAGCATACACAGCGTACTGGATGCACCTGGACAGACGGGACGAATCGCGCGGGGAAATAAATTCAGAACCATCGAATTCCTTGACGGCGGCAGCTATCTTGATCGGATAGTTGGTCACGTCGAAGCGATCGATCGTTGCGAGTCCGGATTTACCTTCCAGCAGGTTGTTCCAAAGGAGTTCCGGCGTATTGCCGAGGGCGGAAACGCACCCCATACCTGTAATTACAACTTCTTCCATAGTGCGCGCAAATATAGAAAAAAGCAAAGTAACTTGGGAGCATTTTGTCTTAAATTTTTAGATATTTAATACAATACGCTTACATTTTTATCACAGGCGCCAACTTTTCAGTACAAAAAAAGCACTAATGGTACAAATCCCAAATAGAAACGCGTCGGTGTCTGATTCTAAGGGGAATCGATTTAACAAAGCTTCTCCAATACTCTATTTCGTGCCAAAAAACCTCGGACGGAGAAAAGGGCATCAGTCGAATCGATTTCCAACGGTTTGTAAACCAGCGACGGACAAAATTCATTCCATGCAAATCTTTGGCATTTACACGGTTAAGCCCGAAATTTCCGCTATCGTAGACTTCCGCAAGCACCTTTTTGCCCATTTTTTCATCGGGCGCCACAAGCATCT
This sequence comes from Fibrobacter sp. UWB1, assembly GCF_002210325.1. NCBI lineage: Bacteria > Pseudomonadati > Fibrobacterota > Fibrobacteria > Fibrobacterales > Fibrobacteraceae > Fibrobacter > Fibrobacter sp. UWB1. Next base: position 23,237 of record NZ_MWQL01000005.1, on the reverse strand, counting down.
TGTCTCTTTCCAGGCCAAAAACCTCATGCAAAGCCCACATAAAGGCACCGCCCAAGCGTTTAAGGCCAAAGCTCCCTAATTTTGAAGCGACTTCGCGACGTTCTGCGTCTGTCGAATGCTGCAACAAGATAAAGTAGTCGACAAACTGCTTAAGTCCGACCCCCTCATTGAAAAAATGCCTTTGAAGATGCGCCAATTGCATAACAAGGGCAAACTTGATAGACGGAGACCAAAAACCTTCGGGCACCCGCTCCGTATTCAAAATTTCGCGTTCCAGATAACGCTGCAGGCGCGCATTCGCAAACGGACTCAAGACGCCAGAAGACGGCTTGAAATGAACTTCAACAGCAACTTTGCCCGTATTGAGCAAATGGACATGGTGCGGGGCGTTTTCACCAGTTTTGTCAAGTTCGAAACCCATCTCTTTCACAAGGGCGACAACGCTTTTTCGTCCGCCTTCCACCCACAAGTCAATATCGCCCGCATGCCGCATAAACGGGTCCGGGTAAAGCCTTGCGTTTGCAGCCCCCTTCAAGACAGCCGTCTTGCGCCCTTTCGCAGCAAACAGTTCCGTATACCTCGCGGCTTCGGCGTTCAGAAGCTCATTATGTCCCTTGACTGTCTCCGACTCACTCGCCCACTGGAACATCAATCCTAGCGGAGGGCGCTTTTCTTTTGGTAAATTGCAAACGGCACGGTAGACAACCGCAGCCACCAAATGGCGCAAGCAATCCAAATGAACAGCTTCCCATTCAGATTCATTTAATTTACAATCAAATATCTGTGGATCACACTTGGGCGAAACAGCCATTCGCAACAATTTGTACAGAGGCTCCATATTCAAAAAATAAAAAAAACAATGCCGCTAGGCGGATTTGCATTCATAACAATCCGGCTGTACAATTTTGCTCTTCATTTTTTTTTAAATTGTCCGCGTTATGGCAAGAATTAAAAGTGCACCAAACCTCGTCTGGATGGACCTTGAAATGTCGGGTCTCGAGCCGGAGAGGGACGTCATTCTCGAAATCGCGACAATCGTCACCGACCCGAACTTGAATATTTTGGCCGAAGGGCCCGTCTTGGCGATCCACCAAACCGAAAACGTTTTTGAAGGCATGGACGACTGGAATAAGCGTCACCACACCCAAAGCGGACTCGTGGAACGCTGCCGCAAGTCGACGCTCAGCATGGCCGACGCCGACAAGATGACCCTCGACTTTATCAAGCCCTTCACCACCGAACGCGGAAACGTGCTCTGCGGGAATTCTATTACGCAAGACAGGCGTTTTCTGTACAAGTACATGCCGCTTTTGACCGGCTGGCTGAACTACAGGAACATCGACGTGAGTTCCATCAAGGAACTGACCTTCCGCTGGTACCCGGACTTACCGGAATTCCAGAAGATGGAAAAACACCAGGCCCTGGACGATATCCGCGAAAGCATTGCCGAACTCGAATACTACCGCAAGACGATTTTCAAGTAAAGTTTAAACTTTAAGATGGACTATAACAATTACCTTCCGAAAAAAAGACTCCCCTACGCAGTCAGGATCCGCAACCGAATTATCGTTTTTTCCGTTTTTATGGGACTTTGCGCCCTGTTGGGCACTTGCATTTTTGGCGAGAAAGCCCCCCCGAAACCCGCTGAAGAGGACGAGTATGCAGAAACGGTAGATTCTACTGCCGCCAACGCCGCTCCCCTGCAGACCGAACAGCTTAACGAAACGGGGATTTTCCCCAAGGCCGATTCAGAAGACCTGGTGAACATGCAGGCAACCGTTGCCGCTGCAGTTGTTCCCGAGAACCCCGCCGAAGCAGACGTTATCGACAGCACACACATCAAGGCTCAGAAAGACGTTTTCCTGGCCGAAAAGATTGACAACCTGCTGCGCCGATTCCGCCCCGAACACGCGGTGATACTGATGGTAGATCCCCAGAGTAACGAAATCATTGCCTGGGGCGAACGCCGCAACGATCACGTGCAAGAAAAGCCCGACTACTTTATCAAGAACACCTTCCCCGCAGCATCGCTTGCAAAGACAGTCACCATTTCGGCGGCCATGGAATCAAACCGCTACTCGCTCACGTCGCAAATTCCGATGATTGGTTCTAGCATCCACCTTTACAAGAATCAGTTGCGCGTCAAGGAAGGCTACAAGGGTCCGTTTATTGAACTGCAAGACGCTTACGCCAGGTCCGCGAACCCGCCCATGGGCATTGTGGGCATGAACGTGGGTGCCGAACGCCTGCGCAGCGCCGCCAAGAAACTTGGCTACAACACAAACTTCCCGGGAGCGCTCCCCCCGCGCTCCAACTACGCTCCGCCCGACACCGGTTACGGTCTCGCCGAAGTCAGCAGCGGCTTTACGGAAGCCACCACCTTGACACCGCTCCTTGCGGCAGCACAGGTCCGCGCCATTCTCATGAAAAAGCCGCTCGAAATTCCGTGGGCCGCAAACCTGGACGGTTACGCCCCCAAGAGCCGCATCGCGCTTGATGTAGGCAAGTTCAGCGACAACACCTATTATGGCCTGCGCGAAGCAATGATTCGTACTGTCACGCACGGTACCGCACGTAAAAACATTTCGACCAGGCACATGGCCCGTAAGAACTACGATGCTTTAAACATCGGCGGAAAGACGGGCTCACTCGACGGGCACGACCCCTACGGCCGCTACGAATGGTTCATGGGTTTTGCACAATCTAAAGCAGACCCGAGCAAGGCGGTAGTGCTTGTGATTATGCAGGTGCACGACTTACAAGGTATGCGCTCGCAGCCGGCAACCCAGGTCGCCGGAATGCTGTTTAACTATTGGGCTCACCAATATTTACCCAAGAAAGGAAAGTAAAATGGAACCGACATGGTGGAATCTAATCCCTTCTTATTTTGACGGAACAGCCTTTACACTCGGGAGTTTCCCGGTGCGCTGGTACGGCATCATGTACATTTTCGCCTTCGTGACAGGCTACCTGACGCTGATGCACGTGAACAAGAAAGAAAAGCTGGGCTACACCAAGGACCAGTTCGACAGCCTGTTCACCTGGATTATCGCGGGCATCATCATCGGTGCGCGACTGGGTTACGTGTTCTTCTACAAACCGGGCTACTACCTTGCAAACCCGACCGAAATCATACTGCCCATGACTCACGATGCTCTTGGCTACCACTTTGCCGGAATCTCAGGCATGAGCTACCACGGCGGCATGATTCTCGGAACGATATTCACCTACATTGGCCTGAAGCGCAACAAGATGAAGGTCTGGGAAGGCCTGAACCTTTGCTTCATGCTTGCTCCGCTCGCCTACACTTGGGGACGCTGGGGCAACTTCATTAACGGCGAACTTTTTGGCGAAGTCACCACGAGCGGCATTGGCATGTGGTTTCCGCTCGCCCACGACAGCCCTATCGAAAACCCGATTCTACACCACCCGAGCCAGCTTTACGAAATGCTGTTCGAAGGCATTATCTTGTTCGCAATCTTGTACAACTTAAGGCGCATTCCGCTGTTACGCGACAAGATGCCTTGCCTATACCTGATGGGCTACGGCTTCTTTAGATTCTTCATCGAATTCTTCCGCAGACCCGATGCGCACCTCGGTCGTGTGGACCTGTTCGGCATGAGCCGCGGACAAACGCTTTGCAGCGTCATGTTCCTGACCGGTTTAATCTGGCTAATTGTACTGATTTACAGGCAGAAGAAAGCAGTAGACAGTAGACAATAGACAGTAGGAAGTCTGTTATTAAAAAAGGGTCCCCGTATGGGGACTTTTTTAACAGCTTACCGCAAGCTCACTGATGGCGAGCGCAGGTACCTTCACGCCGGCGAACGGATTGTAGTATTCGTTGCCGACACCGACCACATTCTGGATGATGTCGAAATAGTTGCCCGACAAGGTGACTCCATCAACGGGGTGCTGAATCACGCCATTTTCGCACCAGAAACCGTGGGCTCCGATGCTGAGTTCGCCACTCACGGAACTGCAGCCGGAACCGCCTTCGAGGCGCACCACCAAAAGGCACTTAGGGAACAGTTTCAACAGGTCCGCAGTCGAGGACTCGCCCGCCGGAACAAGCATATTCCAGAATGCGGTAGACATCTTGGAGCCGAAATCGCGGGCGCCATTACCCGTTGTGGTTCGTCCAGCCTTCGCGGCGGTTTCCAGGTTGTAGAGCGCTTCGTTAAAGATACCGTCCTTAACGACTTCTACTCGCCGAGTCAAACTGCCTTCGGAATCAAAATACATCTTGGTGCTAAAGGCTTCGCCTGTTGGATCGCTCCATAGAGAAAGCTTTTCAGAGGCAATTTTCAGCCCCTCTTTACCAGCAAGACGAGAAGTTCCTTTTTGCATGGACTCTGCAATGAACGGAGAAGCATACATGCTCATGAATCGGCCCGAAATGCGTTCCGAGAACACTACCGGAATCTTGCCGCCTTCAATTTTCTTGGCGCCGAAAAGCTCGGTTGCATAGTTTGCGGCCCTGTCTGCAATTTCAGCGACGGTGAACTTGCTCCAGTCGCGCTCGCTTTTGACAAAGTTACCTAGCTTGCTGATACCATCACGCACAGCGACTGCGCCTGCACCCACCGAGACGGAGTTGCCCTTATCGGTATAGAAAAGACCCTTGTGGTTTGCGACAATCGAAAAGTCTCTGTTCAAGTCGGCGCCCAAGTACGGAATATTCTTGATGTCGGCAGAACGCGCAAACGTTTCTTTTTCAAGTTCGATGCAAAAGTCCTTGAGTTCTGCCAGAGTGAGCGATTCCAGTCCTGGATTGTAATTGGGATTCCCTTCCGGAATCTTTGCCGGTGCAGGCAATTCAAAGTTGACCTTCTCGGTCCACTGCGTATGGCAAACGGCATCCTTGATGGTCTGCGCAATCGCTTCCTTCGTCAAGCGTTCCGTATGGGCGTAACCCGGACGGCCATCCTTAATCACGCGAATGCCAAGCCCAACGGAATCCGAAATTTCGGTATTCTGCACTTGGCCCTGAAAAACAGACAAGCCCTCGGAATGGGAATTCGAGGCAATTACATCAAACTGTTCCGCCTCGCCCTTCGCGAGGTCACACATACAATTTACTGCTTCAATAATATTCATAATAAAGGTACGAGCTACGAGGTCGCTCGTTACACTCGCTTTGAGCATTGAGGATAAAAGCCAAAAAACATATAATCAATATATAAATTTAGCCACAACACTGATTTTGTAAGAAAATATTGTAACACATAAACCCCAAAGGGCGAAGCCCGACCTCAAGCCTCACACCTCTTTGCCTTGCTAGCGAGCATGCGCCAGTAGGCAGCGGGGCTACCGGTCACGGATTCAAGCGCTTCGGCGAGTTCGCGAGTAATTTCAACATTTCCCGCAATTAAGCCCTCGAGAGTTTCCATCGAGACGCCGATGCGACGGGCGAATTCCGCCTTGTCCATCTTGAGCCATTCAATCCCTTCTAAAATCGCCTGCCCCGGAGTGGGTGTTCCATGCCTTGCCATAATCAGTTCCTAAAATTCAATCGTTTTCCAGCCTTCGGCGCCAAAGCGAAGGTCGCGTTCCACAAATTCCCAAATTAACAATTTCTTGCCTTTAAGCACGCCGGCCTTACGGGCAAGCTTTTCGCGTACCAAGGTTGATGCGCCGCCATCGCTCACGATAGATGCGACCGGCCGGCTGATATTCTTTGCAAAATGCGCAATCCAACCCGCATTCACAGGAGCATCAGTCTGGTAAATTCGGCTGAAACTGTCGCCGAGAATCAAAATCTTCGACTTGCGGAAATCGTCTTTGAAAGGCGTCTTGACCGTATCGCGGACCACCGTAGAATCCGAAAGCGAATCTGCCGGAGCTTCTTCCGTGCGTTCCGAAATTTCTTGCTGGTAAATCACATGGCCTGTCACCTGTTGCGCCTTGAACACGTTAAACTTGTTAAGGCCGCTCATTTCGCCAATGTCACCCATGCGGTCCGCCAAAGAATCGGACACAACATAATTCATGGATGGTTCCCCGATATTGATTAAGCCAGCCTCAACCATCGCGTTTACCTTTTTCGCTATTTCTCCCGCGGCAAGTTCCGCACCCCTGGGAGTCCAGTGTGTATCGTCGTCCAGATAAAGAGCTCCCAAGCTAGCATCGTCAACCTTCGCGGCAAGGAGCGGCGTATACAGGTCCACCGTATTCAGCCCGAGTTTCGCCAAGGAATCCAGAATCGCCTTGCCATGTCCAGCAAGCTTCAAGCCATCGACGCCGGTCAAACGTTCCGGATAAATACTCGGCTTACCCGGAGTAATTACCACCAGGAGTTCAACGCCCTTCGCCTTGAGCTGTTCGCGGAACTTGAGAATCGCCTGAATCGGGTTATCGAGTTTTGCGCTACGCACATCCAGCGGAGATGGCTGCACCAGGAATTCGACATCTTGACGATAGAAAAGCCAACGGCCCGCCCCGGAACCGAGCACCACCTTTTCGCCCGGATCATTGAAGATATTCCACACCGCAAGTTGGTACTTGGGGCGGAATGCAAGCACGAGCGCATTTTCGTCTTCGACCTTGTTTTCGAACGCACGCAGGTAGCGGCTCGTCCACACGCCATAATGCTTAATGCCACAAAGCGCACGCCAAAGCGAGAATTGCCCAAATTCGGCCACCACCGCCTTCAGCGTTGAATCTACCGCTTTGAAGGTTTCTGGTTCATCTTCAAGGGCAGCCACCAAGGTATCCGCATGTTTCAGCAACTTGTAGTCTGACTCGGCCGTATCCAGTTCAGCATAGCTATTCACCGTAAGCGCAACTGCTTCCAGGTCAGAAAGAGCACTGACCACGCCTTCAAGTGATTCGCCCACTTCGGCACCACCGGCAATCGATTCACGCGCCGCAAACCAGGCTTCGTTCAACTTGGCCGCCGATTCCGCTATCTTGGATTCGCGCGCAAAAGGAGTATAAACAATATCTTTGAAAATATCGAGGCTTACAAAGCGCTTTTCGCCGCGCAAGTCCGCCACCGTCTGCACCGAAAACGGCAGTAGCAACAAAACGGCAAAAACAACAATAAAAGCAATATAAAGTTTCTTCACACTAGAAAAATAAAAATTTCAGCTTAACAAAAAAGGCTGGCAGCCGAAACTGCCAGCGAAATACCCGGATCGCGATTCGAACGCGAGTCTGATCCTTAGGAGGGACCCGTTCTATCCAACTGAACTATCCAGGCGAAATCGGTGGCAAATATAACAAAAAATTTCTACATTTGGAGCCATGAAAAATTTTTACGTTACTACCCCGATTTATTACGTGAATGACGCCCCGCATATTGGGCATTCCTACACCACGGTCTTGGCCGATATTCTCACCCGTTTCCACAAGATCCTGGGCTACCAGACGTTCTTCTTGACCGGTACCGACGAACACGGCCAGAAGGTGCAGCGCGCCGCCGAAAAGCGCGGCGTGACCCCGCAGGAACACGTAGACGAATACTACCACCGCTTCGAAGACCTGTGGAAGAAGATGGGAATCGGTAACGACTTCTTTATCCGCACCACGATGCCTGAACACAAGGCCTTTGTGCAGGAATGCCTCCAGAAACTCTGGGACAAGGGTGAAATCTACTCGAAGGAATACGAAGGTTGGTATTCCGTCGGCGAAGAACGCTTCTTTAGCGAAGACGAACTCGACGAAAACAAGTGCGACCCCATCAGCCACCGCCCGGTGGAATGGCTCAAGGAAAAAAACTACTTCTTCAAGATGGGTTCTTACCAGCAGAAGCTGATTGACTTCCTGGAAAGCCACAAGGACTGGATTGTGCCGGACTACCGCTGGAACGAAATCCGCGGGTTCCTGCGCCAGCCGCTGAACGACCTCTGCATCAGCCGCCCGAAGGCTCGCCTCAGCTGGGGCATTCCGCTGCCGTTCGACACCGACTACGTGACCTACGTGTGGTTCGACGCCCTCCTGAACTACGTGAGCGCCTCCACCGCCTTCCACAAGACTTATGCCGACGGCACGCCGATCTGGCCCGCCACTTACCACCTCATCGGTAAGGACATCTTGACCACCCACAGCGTGTACTGGCCGACGATGCTCATGGCTCTCGACATTCCGCTCCCGCAGCACATCTTGGCACACGGCTGGTGGCTCGTGAACGGCGGCGAAAAGATGAGCAAGTCCGCAGGCAACGTGGTTAACCCCATGGACTACATGGAAAAGTACGGCATCGACGCGTTCCGCTACTTCCTCGCCCGCGAAATGGTGGTGGGCCAGGACGCAAACTTCACCCACGACGCCTTCGTGCGCCGCATCAACAGCGACCTCGCGAACGACCTCGGTAACGTGCTGAACCGCGTGCACCGTCTGGTCATCACGAACTTCGAAGGCAAGCTCCCCGCAGCGACCTCCATCGGCGACGCCGAGAAGGAAGTCATCGAACTTGCGAACAAGGTGATTGCCGAAATCAAGGAAGGCCTGCCGCAGGCCCGCCTCTCCCAGTCCATCGAGACCATCATGCAGCTCGTGCGTAGCATCAACCGCTACCTCGAAGTCAAGGCCCCGTGGAAGCTCGCGAAGGACGAAACCAAGAAGGACGAACTCGCGACCGTACTCTACGTTTCCGCCGAAGCAGTGCGTCTTTCCCTCTGCTTGCTGTGGCCGGTGATTCCCGCCAAGGCAGAAGAAGGCCTCGCCATGATCGGCTGCAAGTTCCAGAGCGCCGACGACCTTGCCTGGGGTATCCTCAAGGGTGGCGAAGCATTCGGCGAAGGCAAGCCGCTCTTCCCGCGTATCGAAGAAGAAGTCAAGCAGCCGCAACAGCAGCCGAAGCCCAAGCAGAACAAGCCGCTGATGGCCGCAGACGTTCCCGCCGCCATGGACATGCGCGTGGCCCAAATCAAGGAAGTGGCCGACCATCCGGACGCCACGAGCCTCTACGTGCTCAAGGTGGACGCCGGCGAAGGCGAACTCCGCACTATATGCAGCGGCCTCAAGAACAGCTACAAGGCCGAAGAACTCCAGGACCGCAAGATTTTGCTGTTCGCAAACCTGAAGCCGAGCGCCCTGCGCGGCATCATGAGCCAGGGCATGCTCTTTGCGGGCGACCTCGACAACGAAGCACACACTTGCCGCCTCGTCTCCGTGCCTGAAGACGCAAAGCCCGGTGACCGCGCCCTGTTCAAGGGTGTCGCTCCCAGCGAACCGCGTGAACTGAAGGTCAAGGACTTCGAGAAAATTGCGCTCTCCGTGAAGGGTGGCGCGGTGTTCTGCGACGCCCTCGCGCTCGAAGTGAACGGGAAGCCGGTGACCTGCGACGTGGCAGATGGCAACGGCGTGCATTAATCAAAAATTAAAGCAAACTTAAAAAAGACGGGTGATTGAACATCACTCGTCTTTTTACATAGGAGATTCCGGCTCGGAGGCCGGAATGACATATCGTGCGGCCCTTCGACAGGCTCAGGGACCTTCCTTACGACACCAGCATCATCGAGAACACCATGACGAACAGTGCGACGGTTTCGCCGACGCCGAGCACCATCAGGTAGTTCACGAGGCCCTTGCCGGTTTCGCCGAGGGCGTTGCAGGCGTCCGCAGCGGACTTGCCCACGTACCAGGCAGAGGCCATCATGCCGATGCCACCGAAGATGCCCACACCCAAGTATGCAGCCCAGTTGGCAGGGGCCGCCTGGGACTTGTTCAGGATGTACATCATCAGGAGCATGCCGTAGATTGTCTGCGCAATGGGCGCGCCCACGAAGATGAGCAGCGTAAACAGCGCGTTCTTACCCTTGAGATACGCCTTCTTCCAGGCCCCGATGGCCGCCATGCCGGCAGTCCCGCAGCCCAGCGCAGAACCCACCGCGGCAAGGCCCAGGGCCGCCACCGCGCCGAGTTTCGCGAGCGTTAAAAGTTGAGCTTGATCCATACGTGTTACCTCGCTGGATTAGAGCACCATCATGGAGAACACGAGAACGAACAGGGCCACGGTTTCCACAATACCGAGCACCATCAGGTAGTTCACCATGCCCTTGCCGGTTTCGCCGAGGGCGTCAGCAGCGACTGCAGCAGCCTTACCCTGGAACCAAGCAGAAGCCATCATGCCAAGCCCGCCGAAGATACCGGCGCCGAGGCAGCCGCCCCAGTTGGTAAAGCCGCTTTCAGCAGCCTTGCTCAAGATGAAGTTCATGAGCAACATGCCATAAATCGTCTGGGAAATCGGGGCACCCACGAACACCAGCAAGGTGAAGAGGGCCGACTTGCCCTGGGCATAAGCCTTCTTCCACATGGTGATGGCGGACATACCAGCCGTTCCGCAACCAAGGGCGGAGCCCATTGCCGCAATGCCGAGAGCGGCTGCAGCACCCCTTTAATGACCGAACAACCTTTGGTTGTTCTCTCGCCAGCACGACTCGCTTACGCTGAGTCGCTTTCTGGCTCACGGTAGCGAGAGTAACCATTGTATTCGGTTCCATTGTTTTTTGTAGCTGGATTTAGGCGTTCCCCAGCCCTAAGATCCCTGAACCTGCCGAAGGGTGGGCTGGGTCGGGCTATATTCTGGGGGCAATCGGCTGCGCTTACGCTTGCCGCTCACCTCCCAGAACCAAGCCTCTCTTCGCGAGTCTCGGCCCCAAGGGGTCACTATCCCTAACGCAAATACGGCAGGAACCGCCTTTCATTCATATTTATAGAGATTCGAGCAACTTCTTGAAAAGTCGCTCGCCAATATGCCGGCCGCTGGAACGCAGGATTTCCACTGCCTCACGGATTTCATCGGCAGAAAGGAACCCTTCTTTGTAGGCAGCACTAAAAATGCCAATCGTTCCCATTATGTTGAAACCGATGGACTTTGCGACATGTCTCGCGCGTATCTCGTCCACGAGCAACAGGTCGGCTTTCAACCTGTCGGTAAGGACTAGCGCCTCGCTCTCGCCAAGGTCAAGCCCAGTTGTTCTCCTAAAAAGGGACACTTCTTGTGGGTTGACATCCTGAATCCTGATGAATTCGCATTCCTGGATTTCGGACGCCTCTTCCGCAAAATCAGGGTTGGCAGTCAGTTCGTCGAAAACGCCCTGCGGAATATGGACTGCCCCAAAAAGGCTTTCCAGCAAATCAAGGCGTCGAATTTTTAGGAGGGAAATTAGCGGCGTGGTATCGGAGACGACAATCATACCTGTGCGGCCTCTTTGGCTTTCAGGCGTTCATAAGTCGCCACATCCTCTTCCACCTCGCTCCAATCCATGTCGAAATAGGCAAAACCCTCTTTGGCGTAAAGTTCAATAAGTTGCCACTTCGTGATACCGAGGATTTCTGCGGCACGACCATGCGAAATGGTCTCGTTCTTCACGAACGGATGCAACAACAAGGCCAACTGGACAAGTTCGCCATCTGGCTTCGTAGCAATATACGGTTCCATAGCCACGGGAACCTTAAGCTGCACTGTTGTCATTTCCATAGGGGCCTCCACCATCAATATATATTTTTTTTACGGGAAAGGCAAGCCTAACTCATGGCACCTTGGCTATTGCAAAAAGTTTTATTTTGAATAAATACTTAATAAGAAATATTATTTCTGCTAAATAATTTCAGCATTTCAACCATGCTGTTAGAATGGTCTTTTGAGTATTAAACCTGAAATAACCGCAGAAAGCCCCAAAATGTATCGTTTTCTTTGCAAAGCCGACTGCGATAATATATATTTAGGAATAATCTTTCCAAGGAGCCGCCTATGACCACCCAGACCCGCCCCTCCTGTTTCCGCCGTTTTTCGGCTTTCAAGGCAATCATTCTCTGCCTGCTGGCAGGGCTATTCAGCACGGCTTTTGCCGAAGATTGGGATGGCTCTACATCAAAACCATCTTCCAAAGAAATAGATGGCGTTGAATATTACGTTATCACAAGTCCGAGTGAACTTGCTTGGTTTGCGTATCAGGTGAATGAAAAAGGTGAAAGTAAGATAAATGCGATTCTTGGGAATGACATCCATTTTATGGACAATGATTCTCTAACTAGCCAAATTTCATCATCAACCATTGGAGCTTCTAATTCAAGTGTATACGACGGCATTTTTGATGGAGCAGGTTTTACAATCTTTGGGTTGTTCTCCAATGGCGCAATATTTGGTTATACAGGTGAAAATTTTATCCTCAGGAATTTTTCTGTAAAGAAAAGTAATGTTGTTACATGGGTTGCATTAAACTATGGAGTGATTGAAAATTCTATTGAAGAGAATGATGGTGCGAAACAAATTGCTGGTTTTGCATATACAAATTATGGTTCCATAAAAAATTGTTTTGCAAAAAATTTTGGCATAGCATTTATAAATAGAGGCTTGATAGAAAAATGTAATAGTACGGGAACAATTGGAGCCTATTATTCTAGTGGCTATTCAGGTGGTGCGTTTAATGAAATAAAACAAGCCGCTAATAGGGCAGGCATTGTTATAAATAATTATGGGAAAGTAAAAAATTGCACTTTTGAACCAATAAATAAGGTGGTTGTAACTAATGGGTATTTTGGTGGAATTTCCGTATATTCAGGAAAAAATGGTATTGTAGAAAACTGTCTGTTTAATGGGAAAATAAAATTACAGAACAAAGAATCAAGTCCCATTCATATGGTTTTTGGTGGAATTGTCGCAAGTACTAGTGAAAATACCCAAATTCTCAATAGTATCGCTTTTGTTGAATCGCTAATTGTAAATGGTGTTGGCGATGGGAGTATAGGAGGGATCGTAGGGGATATGGATGGTTATACTTCTGGTTCTGCAGATCTAGGTGGAATTGTTTCTGGTTCGTATGCAAACATACAAATAGATTCGCTCGTTTCACCCAATAATAGTAATAGCGGAACCTATTATAATGTTTATGTTGGTGGAATTGCTGGTGAAGCAAATCTATGTGATTTGAATAATTCTCGATCGAACCTAATCATAGGAGAAGGAGTAAATATTGGAAGTAAAAATTTCTTCTACGCATCATCTCTTGTGGCTAGTATACAGGGCGCGTCTTATAACAATTCTCAAATAAGTGCTTCGTATGGAGTTCTAAAAACTAAAAAAATTGCAAAAAATCACAGGTATGGTGGTGTTACTTTTGAAGCGTCATATAGCCGTTTAAGCAATGTTTACTATGACAAAGCCATTTCTACCCCTGACACAATGCACGCTGTTGGAAAACTTGATGGAAATTCAACACAGACAAATGTCCTTGGCAAAACGACCGCGGTCATGCAGTCGCCCGCCTTCGTTGAAACGCTTAACACAAATGCCGGTCTTGACGATGACAGTGGCGTCTGGCAATATTGCGAAGGGAATTATCCCATTCTTGTAAGCGAAGGCACCTGCGAAGAGTTCTACTCAAAATATGGATTGTTAAGTAGTTCTAGTGCTGAATCTTCTAGTTCAGCTACTGTTGAATCTTGTAGTTCCTATGTCGAATCCAGTTCGTCGGAAATTGAATCCAGTAGCAGTTCCGAGATTGCTTCGAACTCTTCGAGTTCTCTGGGTGACGAGGTAAGTTCTTCAAGCATGATCGCGTCTTCGTCATCGGAGGCGGAAAGCAGTTCTTCCGCGAAGTCTTCTTCCTCTGCGAAATCGTCATCTTCGTCGAAGGCAAATAGCAGTTCCTCAAAGGGGACGGATATTGTTTGGAATACTGTTCAGCCTATGTTCAACCTCTCAGTAAACGGCATGACGCTCACGCTTTCTAACACGCAGGGTGGCGTTGTCCGCATCTTTGATGCTCTCGGTCATATGGTTGCTGCCAAGCCAATTGCCAGTGCAACGATGAGTATCACCCTGCAAATTCCGGGCAACTACATCGTCCGAATGAATGGAATAAGCCGTAGCGTGACGCTCAAGTAAGCCTTATTACCTCATAATGTAATTATTGAGGCATTCTTGTATTGCTAAATAATTTAAACTACCCAAATTTTCGGATAGTCAAGTCATAGTAAACAAAAAGACGGGTGATTGAATATCACTCGTCTTTTTGTAATAGGAGATCCTTCGACTGAGTTTACCCCGGACTTATTCCGGGGCTCAGGATGACACTTTGTCCTACGACACGAGCATCATGGAGAACACCATGACGAACAGCGCGACGGTTTCGCCGACGCCCAAGACCATCAGGTAGTTCACCAGGCCCTTGCCGGTTTCGCCGAGGGCGTTGCAGGCGTCCGCAGCGGACTTGCCCACATACCAGGCAGAGGCCATCATGCCGATGCCACCGAAGATGCCGACACCCAGGTATGCAGCCCAGTTGGCCGGAGCCGCCTGGGACTTGTTCAGGATGTACATCATCAGCAACATGCCGTAGATTGTCTGCGCAATCGGCGCGCCCACGAAGATGAGCAGCGTAAACAGCGCGTTCTTACCCTTGAGATACGCCTTCTTCCAGGCCCCGATGGCCGCCATGCCGGCAGTCCCGCAGCCCAGCGCAGAACCCACCGCGGCAAGGCCCAGGGCCGCCACCGCGCCGAGTTTCGCGAGCGTTAAAAGTTGAGCTTGATCCATACGTGTTACCTCGCTGGATTAAAGCACCATCATGGAGAACACGAGAACGAACAGGGCCACGGTTTCCACGATACCGAGCACCATCAGGTAGTTCACCATGCCCTTGCCGGTTTCACCGAGGGCGTCGCAAGCCACGGCCGCGGACTTGCCCTGGTACCAGGCAGAAGCCATCATGCCAAGCCCGCCGAAGATACCGGCGCCGAGGCAGCCGCCCCAGTTGGTAAAGCCGCTTTCAGCAGCCTTGCTCAAGATGAAGTTCATGAGCAACATGCCATAAATCGTCTGGGAAATCGGGGCACCCACGAACACCAGCAAGGTGAAGAGGGCCGACTTGCCCTGGGCATAAGCCTTCTTCCACATGGTGATGGCGGACATACCAGCCGTTCCGCAACCAAGGGCGGAGCCCATTGCCGCAATGCCGAGAGCGGCTGCAGCACCCCTTTAATGACCGAACAACCTTTGGTTGTTCTCTCGCCAGCACGACTCGCTTACGCTGAGTCGCTTTCTGGCTCACGGTAGCGAGAGTAACCATTGTATTCGGTTCCATTGTTTTTTCCTCATTAAGTAGCGGGAATTATCCCTTGGTTTAATTTTTTTGCTTGGCGAAGGGGGCGAAGGCGAATCCGCTCCATTCCTGGCCAAGTCCATTTGAAAATTCGAGTGTATTCAGACGTACCGCGTGGACCGCGACGCCCATGACCGCAAGCGCGATGTTCAGACCGTGCACAAAGAGCAGCAGGAAGGCAGCACCGGCGATACCGACAGCGGAGCCGAACAGCGGCGAGAGCATGTCGTTGAACGCCTCGGCGATGGCCGCACCGGACATGCCCACAGCGAACAGACGGATGTAACTGATCACGTCGGTAAAGCTGTTCACCACGTCGAGCACGAGCATCGGGATGCTGATGAAGTCCTGCTTGAGCCTCTTGGGCGGAACGGTAAAGAGCACCAGAAGAACGGCTTCCACGATAAACATCGGGATGACGAACTTCGGCATATCGATACCGAGCACCATCTGGCACGCAAGGAAGAACATCACCCAGCAGCCGATAAGCCAGCCCACCTGCGCCATGAACGTGGAGTCCTTGCGCTTGATGCGCACGCAGACGTTCCACACGTGAGCGATACTCAGGTGGACCACGGCGATGCAGAAGCAGAACAGCTGGATATGCTGCATCTGGGAGGCACCTGCTGCCTTCGGCACGAAGCTTTCGGGCAAGATAGTGATCGACTGGGCGAAGGCCTTGTAGGCTTCGAACTTCGCCGGGTCAGTCGGGGCGCTGGTGCGGATCCAGAGCATCGCGTTCTTCAGCGGTTCAGGCAACCAGCCGTAGTTGGTGATGTCCAGGTAATACGTCTTCTTTATTTGGGCGTTCCCCACACTGTCGTGTGGGTCGGGCTATATTCTGGGGGCAATCGGCTTCGCTTACGCTTGCCGCTCACCTCCCAGAACCAAGCCCCGCTGCGCGGGTCTTGTCCCCAAGGGGTCACTATCCCTAACGCGATTGCAACAGTTAACAACATATTTAAAGAATTGATACGAAAAAATTACCAAATACATTGACAACATGTTAAAATATTGCTACGTTGTTGTTTCCTTGAAAACAACAAGAGGAAAACTTGAAACAGTTACATTCTTATATTTTTGCCATTCTTTGTCTATTAGGGCTAGATAGCGCTTTCGCCCTCGATTTCCCGTATTCCGAGTGGAATCTTGCAAATTATAATGGAGCCTACGCAACTTTCAATAACGGATTTGTCTCTGTAGCCAATGGTGGCTCTGATTACTGGCATGTTCAACTGACCCGCAGCAATATTGAATTACAGGCTGGTAAGACATACGAAGTCAAATTTTACCTACAGGGTGTTAGTGCTCGTCGCTATGTAGAAGTCCGAATCGGGCGCGATGGTTTCCCTTACGATGCCTTTGCCGAATTTGGTGAAGTTGCGGCGACCGTAAACGGACGAACTGTAACAAGGACTTTTACGATGCAGTCGGGCAATGTAAGCAACTCCCGATTTGAATTCAATCTTGGTAAAAATTCCGGGACGGTTTATCTTTCCGATGTCAGCCTGAATTGCCTTGACTGCGGCTCAAGCCAAAATATAGGCGGAAATAATTCTTATGCAACATCGGCAGGCGATTGGGGTTATGTGGTTGTTGCCGATATGGTCGATTTCCGTGACAATTCCATGTCCTTGGGCGATGTATTCGGTCAAAATCTTGAACTGGGGGTGGATTCCAAGATTTACGGTAATGTTGATGCTTCGAACCATTGTTTCTTGCGTGAACGGGCGAATATCAGCGGTGATTTGCGTTATACTAGCCAATGCGAGGAACAGAACGGAGTTGTCGCCAAAACAAAGAGCGAAGCGACGCTTTCAAAACCTGTTGTCGGCATTCCGAACATCGTTGCAGGGATAACTCCAATTTCTGTTGGACTTGACCAGAATGTTACGGTATCGCCGAGTAATTACGGAGCGTTCTACGCCAATGCAAGATCCAAGGTCCATTTGTCATCGGGTTCTTATACATTTCAAAATATCTTTACGGAACCTGATGCCGAGTTTACATTTGACTTGACTTCCGGCCCGATTACAATAAATGTCTTGGGAAATGTCCGCTTTGGCGACCGAAACACGTTCTCCATTACGGGCGGAAACCCCAGCGAAATCTTGTGGAATGTCGCCGGTGAAAATGTCGATATGGGAACGGACGGCCTGTATTTTGGAAAGGTTGTCGCTCCGTCCGCATTCGTTCGTATTCCGTCGCGTTCGCACCTTGTCGGTGCCGTGTATGCCAACAAATTCCAGATAGAACCGCAATCTACGGTTTCTCAGGAACCCCGAGCGTCCGAAATCTCCCACAGTGAGGAACATTTCGGACCGTTCTTTGAGCCTGGAGTGTTCCGCTATGTTTCACAGTTGCCGCTTTCCGCGTCTGCTATCGAAATGTTTGTCTATGTGGATAACGCCCAATTCAAGGTGAACGGCGAAACATCGACAACAGTCGAACTTCCGTCTTCTAATGTAACCGCAAACATATCGCTGACCAGGAACATGATTTCGGGCTTCCCCGCCGAAGCGTTCAGTAGCAGTTATGTATTCAACTTTACCAAGAGTGCAAACTACCGCATCTATTGGAATCCGCAAACCCAGTGCAAGCAGGGCTGTGACGGCACAACCGCAGCGACTGCTGTGGGAGATTTTGCGACCGTTCTCGAAACAGCCAAGGCAACAGGCCGCGAAATCAACATGGCGGGTGGCGTTTGGAATGTGACCGACAACTTTACTGACGGAGTAGTTCCCTGGAAAGTCGGTTTTGAACTGAAAGGCAATACGGAAAATCTTTGGGACCTGACTTCCGAAAACGATCTTCCGCTAATCAATCTTGGTAATGTAGCACACATAGAGATTGAAGGCCGCTCGCCTCGTTCGTTTACGGGATTGCGTATCGCAAACGGTTTTAACGCAGAAAATGGCGGAGCGATAGGTTCTTCTAGCCAAAGAATCGGTTTGAAAAATATCATTATATCTTCTTCGAAATCGAATGGTAACGGCGGAGCCTTGTTCGCAACAGATACGCTGAATTTTGAAAACGTTCGTCTGTCGAATAACATGGCAAACGGTAACGGTGGTGCGGTTGTTGCAAACGGAAAAACGAATATGCTCAATGTTCTGTTCCTGAGCAACAATTCTGCCATGAACGGTGGTGCGGTTGATTTGTCAAATGCCGACACCTATATTGGCAATGCAATCTTCTATGGAAACCATGCCGGGCTTGCGGGAGGCGCGTTATTCAATGAAAGCTCCGTCCTTAACATGTGGAACGCTACTTTCTTTGCGAATGATGCTACGACGGCAAATGGTGCTGTGGGTGGCATTGCGAATGGAACTATTGGAAATAGCATTTTCTGGAAGAATACTGTTTTGGGATGTAATTCGGGAGATTGTTCTTCGGAAGTTGTTGCGGGCTATACAGCGATGAATTCTTCGTTTACAAATGGTTATGTCGGAACGAATATTTATGTTGGTGACCCGAAATTCATTGATGAAAGTAATCCTGCTGGCGATAATATGTATATGAGCTATGCAGCGGGAGTCAACCTTTCTGAAGAGTCGCCTTTGTTAAAGTTTGGCGTAAAAAATGATAATGTCCCAGAAGAAGACCTTCTTGGCGGAGATCGCAATGGAAATGATATTCAGCTTGGTGCCTACTCGTATGTTTTAATGGCGGGGGAATATGTTTTTGGAAGATTGCAGTTAGATGAGACTGTAAAGGTTGTCGTCCCTGCCATTCCGGTTATAGACAAAATTCCTGATGCTTGGTATCGTCAGTATATAGCAAAAAGTAAACTAGCTCGAACTATAAAAACTCGAATAAAAAAACATGACAAAACTAAAGTTAGTTCGGCAACAGTTGAAATTACGTTGTTGGATAAAAATGGGAAAAGGTATGATAAAGTTCCTGCAGTGAATGTCGAATTCTATCGAAATGGAGAAGAAAACGGAAAGTATGTGTTCCAATCTATGACGTTAGACAAAGGAAAGCCTATTATATTCTCGTATAATGAATCTGATGTTAAAGCGTATGATGATGCAATAATTCTTTGTATTAAAGATGCTTCTGATAAATTTCGCTTAAAAATTGTAAAATATTGAGGTCGGATATGAAATATTTTTATTTATGTTTGGTTGTGTTTTTTGTTTTTGGATGTAGCGAGTCTGATAAACAACAGGTAATAGATGTTTTGCCTTTAGGCGGAGTGCCTGATGATGACTATGCAGGAGGTTATTCCGATGGCTCTTTTGATATTCCACATAACCCCTATTCTGGTTCGATTAAGGGATACAGGTGGGACGATCCGAAATTAGGAATAGCTTTTAGGGAACCTGATGATTATCCATATGGATTTGATCGCTCTACAAAAGCGGATGTTTCTCCTGAACAGGACCGATTTGTCTATATATCAACAAAAAACGGAGAAAGTGCTTTTTTTGAACCTGTATTATATTCAAGTTCATCCTCCGAAACTGCTTTTGATTCGTATAAACTAGTAAATGATTTGGACGGAGTTGAATATCCTGTTGAATATGGTCACTATGTGTATATTCCAAAAGGGGATTATTCTTTGCTTGGTTTTAATGGTATAGAATGGGTTGATTTGGATAAGCATATTAAAGTTTTGTCGTACGCTCCCAAAACCAAGCAAATCTATTATGTTCAACTTGATGGAGACGGCTGGAACACTGCTGATGACGAATTTAGCTTTACCAAAGGTCGGGTTGAAAAGGCTTTTCGTGATGTGTATGGTCAAGTTATTATGGAACCAGACATAATACAAAGGGATCCAACATTCTATAATAAGCCTGATGTTGGTTTGGATTTGTCGAAAATTTTACAAATTAATATGATTAGTCCAAATCAATTAATTCTGAGTTATGTTAATAATATAGCAAGATCAAATTTGTTGTCGCAAGTGTCTGGAAAGGATGTCAAAAAAATAGATGTTGATGTGTTGACGGAAAGGCATGTTGTCATTGCAGTGAACAAGGCGATGAAATATTGGCCACTTGAATCAATATATGGCTCTTCGGGTGACTTGGCAAATTTGAAAAAACATCGTTTTAAACCTGAAGAAGAGCCTGCGGGAACAACTTATGCGATTCAGTCCATTGGCGAATGCGAAGATGGCGTAGGCGAAAAAGGAATTGGGGTGACAATACGAAGAATTGTTTCTGATGATCATACTGTTCAGTATTATGCATATCATAACGGAAAAAAAGTTTCTTTTGGCCCATGTGATTATCTCTATACAACCAATGGTATTCCCGTTATTCCATATGAAGATCCGACTACTTTGGCAGTAAGTAGCCGCTTCCAAAAGGATGGGTTTGTACTTGGTTCCATTGTTTGGGTTCCTCGAGGAACGAGTGAATCTAGTATGTATACAATGATGCATGAGTTGGGACATTCTTTTGGATTGACGGATGTCTCTCATGGTGATGAGAAAAATTATGTGACTAAGGAAAAGAACGTTATGACATGGCAGGCTCCATCAGGGAAAAAACTTCGCTATAGGCCACAACAAGTTGTTTATACAGGAGGAACGCCCGATGTGAAGGAATGCATTATTGATGATGTGTTTGAAAACCAATGGTCGTGTTTGCGTGATGAATGCGATTCTTATGAACATTGGCAGAGCGAAAACTTGATAAGAAAATATTGGGATAATATTGGCGTTGAAAAATGCGGGGAAAAACCATGAAAATTAATAAAATTATTTTATTTCTTGCCGGATTCACTTTCTGCGGGGCTTCCGAATACTTTATGTATGATGCAAGGGGGGTGTTGCTGAAAAAGATTGAGTCTAATGATCTAAAAAATGATTTATCTTTTTTGAAAACGAAAACTCCGATTTTAATACAAAAAAAATCAAATAAGCAAAAAGTTGGTTCTTTTTCAGAATATTCGATTATGTTCAATATGAATCGGGATTCTGTGTGGATTGAATCTGAAAAAAATGAAGTTTTAAAATTATGCTTTGAAAATAGCAGAATAATAAGTATTGAGACGGCGTTGCCGAGTGAAATCTTAAATAATTCCTGCGTCTCACTTCGTTCTCCTTCAAATAATACTGTTGCAAAATTAATAATCAATGACCACTTAAATAATACGAAATATGTTAATATTGCAGTTGGAATGAAACATTTTGTTTTTCAAAATGAGAATGTGAAGCTTGGCTTTAATGGGGGGGGGTATTCATTGAAAAATAAAAGTTTTGATGATTCCGAAAATAATAGAGTTTATCCAGATCCTGAAAAGTTAGTGAAGCTTAATGCGGAATATTTAGTTGATAAATATTCTATTACTAATTGTGAATTTTTACAATATATGGGAAATGAAATGAATTTGAAAGATTCTTTTGAAAATGAACAAAAAAATAATATTGTAAAAATGTGGAATAGTCGAATCAATCGATTGAATGAAACTAAATGCGAAACTAATGATTCGGCCGCCAATGTTGTTTATTTATACCAAGCGTTGGTTTATGCAAATCAACGCAGTCTTGCTGAGGATCTTGAACCGTATTATATTTTTGAAAAAACTGATGCGAAACAATCTTTACTATATCCGGACTCCTCGTTTACTGTGGTTAACTCAGAAAAAAAAGAATTAGGAGACCATTGGATTAAAGTGTCGGTGAATCCAAAGTCAAATGGTTATCGTTTGCCCTATTATGATGAATGGATGTTCTTGGCTCGTGGTGGACTTACTGATGGGCAAGCTGTTTGGGGTGATTCAAGTAAAAATTTGAGTGACGCTTTAGCGTATGCGTGGTTTGGGGACTCGACATCGTACAAAATGCATCGTTCAAAACCAGTGGGATTGCTTAATCCAAATGGTTACGAACTATATGATGTTTTTGGTTTGGTGAATGAATTTGTTCTTTTCCCTGGGAAAAATCCGTTTGAGAGCCTTCATAACACGCCATCTTGTTTAAAAGGCGGTGATTTTAGGACACGTCTGCATCATTCATATAATGAAATTTATATTGAACCTTATTGGAAATGGGTCAATTATGGTTATTCAAAAATAAACTATGGGAGTTCAATAGGGGGGGTTCGTCTTGTGAGGAAATTAAAATGAATAGTTTCTTTTTAAGTTGTATTCTTTTTTCTCTTTTTTTTCTTTATTCATGCTCTTTTGATGATTCTTATAATGAGTCGTCTTTTGAAAGTGTAGTCGTTGATGAATACAACGAAGAAAGTTCTAACGATTTGTTAATCAAGTGGAAAAATGCAAGACGAATTGATGCGAATACTTATGTAAGTTTTTTAAGTCCTAATTCAAAAAATACGATTGACACCATAACTTTTCCTCTGGGAGAAAATTCATGTTATTCTGCATCGTGTTTCTTAGGAGACGATTCTTTCTATTGTGCTAAAATTGGTGATGATGAGTATAATCCACTCGTGACGGACTTTGCTTTAGATTATGACACCTTGTTTTTAAATTACAGAGAACGAAAAAAAATGGATTATTTGCCATATCAGAAAATTCCACAAATAAATTTTAGTATTTTACGACGAGTCTTAGAAAAAATATCAACTGATAACATTGGTGCACTGACGGATACTATTGTTTCTGCATATAAATTAAAAGCCAAAAATATTGTGCAAGGTGTTGATTTTGTTTATAGAATTCCGCTTGAGAAAGCTGAGACGAACCAAACGGTAAATTCATGTGCTGCTGTGGCTGAATATCCACAGCCTGTAAAAAGATTCCGATATCAGTTATTTCGTGATGAAAAAAAAGTTTTGCCGAGAGATACCATAATTAAATGGACCCTGATTTATACGGATCAGTATGGAAGAAGCGATTCTCTTGACATAAAAACAAAGTTCTATTAATTTCTTGATTAAGCAAAGACCCCGGCATAGGATTGCCGAGGTCTTTAAGTTTTCTCGCAGACGGCATTCATCACTGTCTACCGCTTACTTCCTACTTGCGGTAGCTCTCCATCGCTTCCACATCCACGCTCTTCACGAAGTTGTAGTGCTTGGCGACTTCTGACATGGCGCAGTAGGGGCAGTTGGATTTTCCTGTCGTTTGAGCCTGGCTGTTTGCGTCGCATAGACGCTTTTCTTGGTAGTGTCATCAAACACGCGGATGTTCACCGCTCACCTCCCAGAACCAAGCCCCGCTGCGCGGGTCTTGTCCCCAAGGGGTCACTATCCCTAACGC
>NZ_MWQL01000046.1:0-1133 GCF_002210325.1 Fibrobacter sp. UWB1 | reverse complement strand
TTGGATTGAAGGGAACGCCTCTAACAATAAACCGGCCGCAAATGCGACCACAAAACGGAGGCTGTATGGATAACAACATCGAAAAATGCAAAGAAGATTTCCCGTTTAGGGTTATATCCGAAACATCAACTGGTGACGGCTTTGTTGATTGTGTATGGGAGATGCCTGAGTGGGTTGTCGAAAAACTTGAGGCTGAAGCAAAAAAGCGGGAAATTACGGTTTCTGAATTGGTAACGCTCATATTTAAAGCATGCTTGAAGGAGTATGGCAATAAAAATATTTAACCTATTGACAGTTATTAAATAATAACCTATATTAATTATGCCGAAGATATTTGAAAAAGATGGATTCTCCTTTTTCTTCTATATGAACGAGCATGAACCAGTGCATGTACATGTGAGAAAACAGGGGAAAATTGCCAAATTTGAAATTGTCAATGGATGTGCCGTGCCGGTATTTGGAAAGTTATCAAAAGCGGATATGGCAAAAGCAAAGGAATTAGCGACTGAAAACAGCGAACTTATCGTGAGAAAATGGTTCGAAACTTTCGGGCTGGGGTAATTATGAATGAGATTACGGAAAAAGATGTAAAAAGGCTTTGGGTTGAGAAAGACGCTGTTTGTGTCGAACTGAAAGACGGCCGAATCGGGCGGGAACTCATCCGCGATTACGAACCGCTGCGGAAGGCTACGCGAAAGCAGTTGGAGAACTGCCGCGTAGATTGCGATGGCGTGTGGTTTGACGATCTGGACGAAGGCCTGGAACTTTCGGGATTCTTTTCGCCGAAAAAGACAAATCCCATTGGCCGCATATTTTGGTTGTTTCCCGAACTTAACGCCTCGGCGTTTGCCCGCCGATTGGGAATCCCTCAGCCTCTGTTCGCCGCATACGTAAATGGAACGAAGAAACCGTCTTCGGCAAGAAAGAAACTCATTGACGAGGAACTCCGCCGTATTGGTAGGGAACTGCTGAAAACCGTTGCTTAGCAGATTAGGGAATAACTATATTTCCATTGAATAAATCAAGCCGTTGGGGCGAAGGATTTTTATGAAAAAGATTGACCGTGTCATCCTGAGCGGAACGAAGTGTAGTCGAAGGATCTCTTCTTATTTGTTCTTTTCTGTGTTGTTGGC
>NZ_MWQL01000045.1:0-1349 GCF_002210325.1 Fibrobacter sp. UWB1 | reverse complement strand
GAGGCTGTAAAATAAACTGTGTCACAATCCACCCCCAATAACCCAAAACCTTACTATAATGTAGGGAAAGGATTGTGACAATGACAAACGAAGAACTTGACTCGGTAATGGCCAAGGCCAAGGAACAGTTCAAGAAGGGCGAGCCGCTCTTCGGCAAGAACGGGGCGTTCCACTTCATGCTGGAGAACTTCCTGAACACGGCTCTGGACGCCGAGATGGATGACCATCTCGCCGAAAACAAGGGGAACGGAGGCAAGGACCGGCGCAACGGGAAGATGCGGAAGACGGTCCAGAGCGAGTACGGTCCCGTGGAAATCGAGACCCCGAGGGACAGGGACGGCACCTTCGAACCCGAGGTCGTCAAGAAGCGCGAGACGATCCTTGCGGAAGGTCTGTCGGACAAGATTATCGGGCTGTACGCCCAGGGCCAGAGCACCCGCGACATAAGCCGTTTTATCGAGGAGAACTACGGAAGTTCCATCTCCGCGGAAACCATAAGCCACATCACGGACAAGGTATGGCCGGAAATCCAGTCCTGGCGTAATCGCGGTCTCGAGGACGTCTATCCGATCGTCTGGCTCGACGCCATCCACTACAAGGTGAAGGACGAGAAGGGGGCCGTCGTGTCCCGAGCCATCTACAACGTTCTCGGCGTTGACCGTCACGGGTTCAAGGACCTGCTTGGAATGTATGTCTCGCAAAGCGAGGGGGCGAACTTCTGGCTCAGCGTGCTTACCGACCTCAAGAACCGCGGCGTCAAGGACATCCTTGTCGCATGCGTCGACGGCCTGAAGGGCTTCCCGGACGCGATAGGCGCAGTGTTCCCGGAAACGGACGTGCAGCTGTGCATAGTGCACCAGATCAGGAACTCGCTCAAGTATGTCGCGAGCAAGAACCAGAAGGAGTTCCTTGTCGACTTGAAGCTCGTATACCAAGCAAAGACGCTCGAAAAGGCGGAAATGGAACTTGGAAACCTCGCCACAAAATGGGGAGAAAAATACCCGATAGTCGTCCGTTCCTGGCAGGAGAACTGGCCCAACCTGAGCCGCTATTTTCAGTATACCGAAGACATCCGCAGGCTCATCTACACGACCAACACCGTCGAGGGCTACCACCGCCAGGTTCGCAAGGTGACGAAGACGAAGGGCGTGTTCACGTCCGACGACTCCCTCGTCAAGCTGGTCTATCTCGCTTACCGCAATATCAGGAAGAAATGGACGATGCCGCTTGCAAACTGGTCGCTGATTGCGCAACAGCTGTGCATCAGGTTCGGCGACCGGTTCGTAATTTTATAATTTTTGCCAAGGAATCAAACAACGGACGATGACACAGTTTGATTTACACTACCT
>NZ_MWQL01000044.1:0-1457 GCF_002210325.1 Fibrobacter sp. UWB1 | reverse complement strand
GGGGATGCGGACAATAATTTAGACAGATTGTTTGTCCAAATATAGTTTCCGGTAATCCGCTGGGCTCATTCCGTTGAGCCCGACCTTTATCCGTTTCGTGCAAAACCATTCCAGATATTTTTCAAGCTCGGCCTTGAACTCTTCCTTGTCGACTTTTCTCCA
Organism: Fibrobacter sp. UWB1; assembly: GCF_002210325.1. Classification (NCBI taxonomy): domain Bacteria; kingdom Pseudomonadati; phylum Fibrobacterota; class Fibrobacteria; order Fibrobacterales; family Fibrobacteraceae; genus Fibrobacter; species Fibrobacter sp. UWB1. The sequence continues at coordinate 1,295 of NZ_MWQL01000044.1, read as the reverse complement.
ATTTCTGCTGTAGAAGAACTCGTTCTTGAGTATACCGAAAAAGCCCTCGCAGGCGGCATTGTCGGGAGTGTAGCCCTTCCTTGACATGGAGCGGGTCAAGCCGTACTTCTTCATCCTCTCGATCCATCCAGGCCATCTGTAATGGCTCCCTCGGTCTGTATGGATAATCGGGGCTTCGCCCTCGTGGAGTGTCGCGACGGCCTTGTCCAGCATCTCGTCGACAAGGGTCGCATCAGGGGACTCCCCGATTGTCCAGCACACTGGTGCCCCGTCGAAGCAGTCGATAATCGGCGATAGGTACACCTTGCCGTCATGCAGCGGGAACTCCGTTATGTCCGTCAGCCATTTTTGATTGGGTGCGTCGGCGTGAAAATTACGGTTGAGGATATTGGGGACAGCGGGCGTGATCTCGCCCTTGTACGAACTATACTTCAGCTTCTTGGGCCTGTAGACAACGAGGTTGCCGAGCTTCATTGCTCGTCTGACAACCTTCTCGGAAACCGTCCTTCCGGTCTTTGAAAGCTCACTGTGGATTCGCCTGTAGCCGTAGGTTTTATTGGATTCGTCAAATATGGGAACGAGTTCATTGAGCAGCCGACGATCCTTGTTGCTCCGGTCGTCCAGGTGTTTTACGTTGTAGTAATAGACGCTTCGGGACATCCCCAGCGCGAGCAGGATATCCCTTAATTCGTAGCGGTTGCGTAAGGCGTTGACGAGCTGTGTTTTTTCCCTGTTCCGAAGGGCAGACAGGTCAACGCCTGGGTCTTTTTTTATTATGTTCAGCGTCTCCTTCAGTATGTCGACTTCCAACTGTAGGCTTCGAATCTTCTCGTTCAGCGCCTTCGCGTCTTCGGAAGAAAGATCCTTTTCTTTCGCCTGTTTCCGCTTCGTTGGTCTAGGTTTGTTCTGTAGTCCCATAAGTCCGTACTTTTTATAGTTCTGGTACCAATAATAGATACTTGCATACGTATATCCAATATCCTTGGCTACAGAAATCATCGGTTCGCCCATTTCGTAGCATCTGTGGATGGCCTCAAGTTTAATCTTGAGAGGGGCGTGAGCCGGATGTTCTGGAGTGTTTATAACCTTGTGATGCTTTTTTCTTTCCTGACGTGGTTGGCCTTCCCTCCTTATCCACTTATATAGCTGTTTTGTCGATGGATAGCCGAGTTCTCTTACGACCTTTGTCGCCGACTTTAAATCATGGAATGTTTCCAGCGCCTTGGCGATTTGTTCTTCAGTAAAGTACATGATGCGTCCTCTAGTTGTGTCCAACTATTCGTCCGCATCCCCAA
>NZ_MWQL01000043.1:0-1656 GCF_002210325.1 Fibrobacter sp. UWB1 | reverse complement strand
ATCCTATTTTTTTACCCCCTTAGAGGAATTTGCGAAAGAAAATATACGTTACCTTAAAATGAATACAGATATAATACGCTCCGTATTGTCGCTATACAAAAAAAGTCGGACTGCGGGGCGGGGTGTGGGGTGAAAATGAGGGCGTTTTACCCTCTTTTGCGGTGTTTGTGGCAGGAAAAATGTCTTTCTTTATTATCTTTTTCTTAAAAATAAGAACAGATTTTGTTCCTATGAATGAATCGGATGTAAAAGTAAAAGGGCTTGGTCCCTATTCGATTGAGCGGTTGAAACCGCGATTTATGGTGGATGCCTTATCCATCGAGATTTTGCTTTCAAAAAAGTTTAATAACAGGAGTACTAAAAGATGAACAAGTTCAAAACACTACTTTTCTTAGCCGTGTTTGGCGGAATAGGTTTTTGGGGCTGTGACGATTCGTCGTCGGCAAGTGATGATAACAATGAAACATCCGCTGTTGAATCGTCTTCAAGCGTAAAGGACTCTGATTCCACCGAAGAGTCATCCTCTTCGATTGACAAGAAGTCTTCGGGTAACGAAACCAAAGACAAGTCATCTAGTAGTGACACTAAGTCGAGTAGTTCCACAAAAGAAACAAAAGTTTCTTCTGATTCCAAGAGTTCCAGTTCTGTAAAATCGGGAGATTCTTCTAGCAGTAATAAGGATAAATCTAGTTCATCGGAGAACTCGTCTTCAAGCAAGAATAATGAATTTAATAGTTCTTCTTCTGTAAAGCAGACGAGTTCTAGCTCTAATGAAATTCGATCATCTAGTAGTAAACAAAATCCTTGGGGGACATCGGCTGAATGGAGTCCGTTTAATTGCAAGGATTTTGGAGGGTGCCTTGAATTTACAGATGTTCGAAATAATCGATCTTATAAATATCTCAAGTTTGAAGGCCGTGATACTCTTGGAAAGGTTACTTCAATTTATGCGATGGTTGAAAATTTAAATATTGGTGTTATGGTTCGTGGAAGGAAAAATCAGGAAGATAATGATAGAATTGAACGGTATTGTTATGATAATGATACATTAAATTGTCATTATTATGGTGGGCTTTATCAATGGGCTGAGATGATGCAACTGCCAAGTGAATGTAACCAAAAAGATTGTCGGGATAAATATGACGCAACAACTCTTCATCATCAGGGAATTTGCCCGAATGGCTGGCGTCTGTTGACTTATAATGATTTCTACATCATAGTCAATAGCAATGGTAATACCCACGGTGTTGAAGGGGTGCGATCTACATTCGGTTTTGGTGGTTACAATACCACAGGGTATAGCCTTGTTGGGGCTGGTATACGAGTGGATGGATCTTTTAAAGATTTAAATGAGGCTGCATATTGGTTCTTTCCATCGGAAAATCCGATAGAAAATTTTGCAGCTGGTGATGATTGCTACATGGGGGCCTCTGATAAAACAATAAATAAAAATGTATCATATAAAAGCAATGGACTTTCTGTCCGCTGTGTTATGGATGATTCTAACATCAATGAGTGATTGACAAATAGTTAAGGGCTTAATCAAAAGAGGTGTCAAATGTCTAAACGTAATGTAAAAAAAGAAAAGGGTAGTGAATTTAGAGGCTGTAAAATAAACTGTGTCACAATCCACCCCCAATAACCCAAAACCTTACT
>NZ_MWQL01000042.1:0-1702 GCF_002210325.1 Fibrobacter sp. UWB1 | reverse complement strand
TCAAATGAGCAAAAGTAGTCGGGGCTCTGCCGGGCTATTCCGGCCCCGAATCAGCCGTAAACTGCTGGATTATAAATTTACGGGGAATGTCGAATTTTTAATGTAAAAATTTGCGGGAAAAGGTGGTTTTGCTCAAAATAAATTTGTGGGAAAAGAAAAATTTATGTATATTTAGACAAGTTCGGGGGATAAAATATGCCGAAATTTACATTTAAACGCAAAATTTACGCAAAAATGCTTGAATGGAAGTCCGAAAGCAAGGGACGGACTGCCTTACTTATTGAAGGAGCCCGCCGAATCGGGAAATCCACCATTGTCGAAGAATTTGCCCAAAGGGAGTACGAAACATACATCCTTATCGACTTCAATAAGGCCTCCGAAGAAGTCAAATCCCTGTTCGACGACCTCATGGACCTGGACTTCATTTTCCTGCGACTACAGGCGATTTTCCACAAGTCACTGAAATCTCGCAATTCAGTAATCATCTTCGACGAAGTCCAAAAATGCCCCAACGCGCGGCAGGCCATAAAGTACCTGGTCGCAGACGGACGCTACGACTACATCGAAACGGGGTCGCTTATCAGCATCAAGAAAAACACGGAAAGTATCACCATTCCCAGCGAAGAAGACCGACTACAAATGTACCCCATGGATTTCGAGGAATTCCGCTGGGCAATGAATGACGATGTGACCATACCCACGTTGAGCAAGTTCTTCGAAAGGAAGTTGCCGCTCGGTGCCGCATTTAGGACGACCATGCGCGGCCTACGGCTTTATGCGCTAGTCGGCGGAATGCCACAAGCCGTCGTCGAATATCTAGAAACAAACGACCTGCGCAAGGTCGATGCAATCAAACGTAAAATCATAAAGCTTTACACCGAAGATTTTCTGAAATTGGATCCGTCAGGGAACATGTCGAAACTGTTCGAAAGCATCCCCGCACAACTCAGTCGTGGAGCGAACCGCTACGTGACTTCTAGCATCATTGGAAAAGTCGGGAAAGTTAGCGAAAATAGTCTGCTGCAACAACTCGAAGACAGCAAAACCGTGAATGTCTGCTACCATTGCGACGATCCCAATGTGGGCATGGCCCTGACACAGAATCAAGAGCGGTTCAAATTATTTGTCTGCGACACGGGGTTGTTCGTGACACTTGCATTTTGGGACAAAAACTTTACCGAAAATGTCATCTACGAACGAATGCTTTCGGATAAACTGTCCGCAAACCTGGGCTACGTTTACGAGAATCTTGTGGCTCAGATGCTAACGGCCAAGGGCGATAAGCTTTTTTACCACACCTGGGCACAAGACGAAAAGCACAATTACGAAATTGACTTCATCCTTTCGCGCGGGAAAAAGATTTGCCCTATCGAAGTCAAGTCCTCCGGATACAGGACACACGCTTCGCTCGACGCATTCTGTAAAAAATTCAGCGAACGGATACAAGACCGCTACCTGATATACACCAAGGACCTGGGCCACAACGAACAGGTGCAGCATATCCCGACCTGTTTTACCATGTTCATTTAACAAAACAATCGAGTTTATCGAGAGATTCAGTAACGTGCAAGTGAGTGTCGCGACAAAAGGATGCAAGGCGAGATAGCGCAAAAAACTTGTTTTTGCATTATCGAGCCGCAGCTACGGACGTCGTAGACGTCAAAACGCTTGCGTTTGGGCATGACCGAACGCAGCCGTAGAC
>NZ_MWQL01000041.1:0-2278 GCF_002210325.1 Fibrobacter sp. UWB1 | reverse complement strand
TTTTGTGGTCGCATTTGCGGCCGGTTTATTGTTAGAGGCGTTCCCTTCAATCCAATTTCAGGATAAAAAAGAACGCACCTCGCCTTTCTATAGCGAGATGCGTTCAGCGGTAATGTACCTATATTCTAAAAAGTTGGCAAGGGACTGAAGAAAATTTTACAATCCGTATTCGCCCTGCTAGGGGACTCCTACGGAGTTCCCCGCTAATCGGCTCGGCAAAGCAGAAATGCAGCTTTTCTGCGCAGCACTCGCCTCACTGCTAGTCCCGGAGACAACGAACTGAAAACCCGTAGTTCTTACTGCCGTCGCCCAGGTACGCAAGCTCGCTGTAGTAGTACAAGAACATGCTGTACGCGTAGCCGCTATTGTCCTCAGTGGCACTCCAGAAGTACGCGTGGTAGCCATCGTAGTCGAAGCCGCCACTGTAGTACCTGTCGCCGGCGGGCAACGCGGAGAAACCGAAGGCGTCGGTGCCGTTTCCATTGCTATACCAACCGGTCAGGGACTTGAGTACCTTGCCCGCATTCGATTGTCCGCCCACAGCCGTGAACAGGGCTTTCCATTCTTCGTTGCTTGGCAGGTGCCAGCCTTCGGGACATACGCCACGAACAGGATAAGCAGGCGAGCATGTTTCGTTATAGCCGCAGTCCTTGCCATTCGCGCTCCACGTGCCAGCACTATCCATGGCCGCAGCCCAGGTGTAAAGGCGGCCGTACTTGGTGCAGTTGGCGGAGTTGCCGTTGTAGCAGTAGCTGTTCGCGGTTCCGTAGTTGAGGTTTTCCGCCATCCAGGTCTGCTCGCCAATCCGAACCGTTTTGTAAACTTGATTATCTCGTTCATCAAGCAAAGTTCCATATTCGCAGTTGTCTTCGGTTTCTGTTTTGCAAGGCATCGCCAAAGTTACTACACTCGACGAAGACTTTGCCTTGCCCGCAGAACTGCTACTTGACTCGGACAATTTCTCCGAACTACTAGACTCCGCATTCTTTTCGGACGAACTAGACCGGCTAGACCCATTCGACTCCGCATTGCTGTCGCTAGAGATTGCTTCGTCGTTACACTCCTCGCAATGACGTGATGAAGACGAACTCCCCTGCTTTTCAGCACTACTCAACGCCGCAGGTTCACTGTTTTCTGCCGATGCCGACGACGAATCATCACACGCTGCCAGGAACGCCACCATGCAAAGCGCCACAAAAATCTTTTTCATAAAGTCTCCTTCGCCCTAATGGCTTAATTTTCCCGGCGGAAATATAATTATTTTCACATACCCTGTTCATTTCATGTGAACAGCTGACAACAATGTGCGACATATCCACACACAACAAAAAAATCTGTTGATATCTGCAAACAATTGATTGCAAAAACAAGGGGGTTCTCGTTTTTTGCATTTTTTAATTGTAGATTTGCACACTCAACAACTTTTAGGACATTGACTCGTCCATGGTATTTATTTATATTTATGGAAGGTCATCTAATATGAACACAGAAATCAAAAAAGACATTAAAAAGCTGATGGACAAATTGCCCGAGGTAATTGCAGCCAAGAAGCGAATGTCTGCCCATATTAAGAAATATGGGTCGTTAGAATCGTTTAACGATGACCACATTAAATTCGTCAAGCCGCTATAGTTTAACCGAAGCTCCAAACGGTTATATATTTACAACAGATTATGGCAACGAATATCTCGTTACCTTTTCGGACTTAACAAGTATAATCAACCTGAAGGGTTTAAAAATCTACGATTTCGGGATCGAAGTCATTAAGCGAAATTCGGTAAAAAATGACAAGTTTAACGGGAAACTGAAAAATACTATAGCAGCATTACTTTCCCAGTTGTTCTTCAAGCAACCCGAATGCGCGATTTTGATTATTCTAGACACTACAGACAATAAACATCAAGCTCGCTACAGGATGTTTCTTTCGTTAAAGCATAATTCTTGGTTCAAGCAATCTAACAATGGTGAGCTAGAAATAATCGATCTTCCCCTTCGCGATAGGGAATTTGAAAACATCTGCTTTCTACTCATCCGCAAACAAAATCCCCATTTGCAAGATATTCAATCAGCCCTTACAGAATACCTAAATTTATCCTTTGGGAATAATTAAAAAACAGGGCAACAATTAAGGGACTCCCTTGGAGTCCCTGCGTTTCTGTGTCGCGTTTGCCTTGCGGTCAGTCCTTTACGCAACGGACAAAAAGAGCATTAGCCACCAAGAACGCCAACAACACAGAAAAGAACAAATAAGAAGAGATCCTTCGACTACACTTCGTTC
>NZ_MWQL01000040.1:0-3096 GCF_002210325.1 Fibrobacter sp. UWB1 | reverse complement strand
CCAATCCGGAACCTAAAGCCAAGGTGTTCATGAAATACGAAGCCATGGATGACAAGAAATGGGCTCAGGTACGTTTCGACATGCGTAATCAAACTGGCCAGGCGTTAGAAAATGCGAAAATCCGTTATTATTACAAGGGCGAAGGTGAAAACGTGAATGCGGTTTCGTTCTATCCGAACGCTCCTATGAGCGTTGTCAACGATGCCGGTTCTGTATTCTATGCCGAATTCGCATTGCCGGAGGCCATTGCGGCATACGGTACGGTGTATTCTGGTCAGGGCCCCTTGATTGGCTTGCATCGTCTTACCGCGCCAAACAACTATTTCCCGTATTGGGACAAGACGGATGACCCGAGCTATCTCAATGGTGCAGAAGCCGGATATGTCGAGGCAACAGGCGTAGCCTTGCTGGATGGCGAAGGGAACTTGCTCAATGAGTTTGCTTGCTACGATGAAGACGGCCCGATGCAGAAGGCGAAAATCAAGGTTCGCGTAATGGCTAAAGACAACAGCTATGGTTCGTCTAGCGTGAGCGATATTGCGGCGTATGTCGAAAATATCGGTAACGCCCCTGTAGATGGCTTTGAGATGCGCTATTACTTTAGGGATACCGCAAAGACGGATTTGGATATTAACTGGAGTGCCTTTGCCACGAACAGTAAGGTGAATGCGGGTGGTGATTTGTACTATATTTCGTTCATGTACGATGTTATTCTGAATTCCGGTGACAAGTCCGATTATGGTAGCGGCGTTCAGTTTGCCTTGCATCATCCGAACAGGACAAATGATTTTAACGCTGCAGATGATCCCTCGCACCATAACCTGAACAATTCCGGAATGGTTGAAGCGGATTCTATAGTGGTGTTGGATAGACGTGGTAACTTGCTGTGGGGTGGAGTGCCCCAACCGAAATTCAGTGCGGAATATGTGACCAAAGAAACTTATGCAGACCTTGTGCGTAGAGATGGCGATGTCATCTATGTGGATATCGAGGAAAACGGCTACTACACCCTTGAAACGGTGAATGCCATCGGTATTCCGCTGAAGACTTTGTACAAGGGTATATGGAATGTTGGTGAACATTCTGTGACAATAGATTTGAATAGCCTGCAACCTTCTAGTTTCATTGTACTCCGTAAGGGAACAGAGATACTCTCGTGGAGTCTATTAAATTAAAAAAAAGTTAAATTTGCTTTAGAGGTTATAACAATGAAAATTAAAACAAATTTCTTGTTTATCGGTGTTGGTTTGTGGGCTTTGTTGTTAACATCGTGCTTTGAAGATAGTTCTTCTGCAAATGAACCTACCGATACCTTTGATGCAAACATTGTTTGCCCGGCAGACGGTATGAACGCCTACGGAGAACCGAATCGTGGAACTTTTACCGACGCTCGCGATGGCCAGGTTTATAAATACACGACTATCGGCAAACAGGTATGGATGGCCGAAAACCTGAAGTTCGATGCACCTTACAGTTTGTGCTACGATGAAATAGATGGATATTGCGATACATTCGGAAGGTTTTATTCGTTGCATGAAGATGCTGAAAATTTGGGTCTTTTTGACCAAGAGTTGTTAGATACAATTTGTCCTGCTGGTTGGCATGTGCCTTCTATTGAAGAGTGGACTCAATTGGCAGAAAGTATGGGTGGATTAGAAAAAGCGGCTTCTAGATTATACAGTTCCGATAGTTTTGGACCGCGCTATTTGCCGGGGAGCAATGATTGTGATTTCAGTTCATTGCCTGCTGGGTATTGGCTTATGAATGGAAATCTTTCTTTTGAATATGAACTCTCGTTATATTGGACATCTGTGGCTCATGATATGGAATTCTCTTATTCTTGTGTATTTGATTTAGATGGTTTTAATTTTGGGTGGACTCATCCTAAAATGTCCATTCGTTGCTTAAAGGATTGAATATGAAAAAACTTTTCCTTCTTCTTTTCCTAGCCACTCAATCATTTGCTCTGACTTTAGAACAGGTTAAGGTTGCTCTTAAAGAGAATGCTATACCGCAGGATTCTGTTGAGATGAATCTTCGCGTTACGGTGAAGGCACCAAGTGTGTATCAGCAGACTGATGTTTATATGGTCAAAAAAGGGACCGGTAAGAGCTACACTGAAATTAAAAGCAATTTCTTAAAAAAACGGAGCATTGTGAATAAAGGCAAGATGAAAATCGTAGATTTGAAAACAAGTAAGACTCAAATTGTGGATTACAATGAAGAATCGTTAAAATCTGAATCTTATGCTAATTTTAATCCGCTAGATTCTGGTGAATGGAGTGAACCCAAGTTTTATTCAGAAGATGTTTATACAATACAAGGTTCTGCTGGGACGATTTTTTATAACAAAAAAAAGAACCGTATTGAAAGGGTTGAGGCCGTAAAGGGGCGGGCGAATACCTTGACGACTTTTACCTATGACGCCAACAACAAAATGAAGAGAATGGAAGTGTCGGTAATTGTAAACGGTCATGAAAGTACCGTAACGACCGAATTCCTCCGTATGCAAAAGTCGAACAAGGTTCCTGATACGCTGTTTGAATTTTAGTTAAATCTGTTTGGTGAAAAAATGAAATATCAGAAACAATTCTTGCTTGCAAGTGTGGTTACGTTTATTTCGCTGTTCTCGGCTTGTTCTGACAATGGGTCATCTGCAGAAGATGTGTTTGTCGCCTCCGAAGTCTGCCCAGAAAACATGCGCGGAACTTTTACGGATGCACGAGATGGACAAGTGTACAAGTACACGACTATCGGCAATCAAGTGTGGATGGCTGAAAATTTGAGATTTGATGACGGCTCTTGGTGTGCGGAAGATACTTGCTCGTCGAAGGGACGGATTTACGGAATGCAGAATGCGCTGGTTGCATGCCCAATAGGTTGGCATTTGCCAAATCTCAATGAATGGAATGAACTTTTCAATAGCGTTGGTGGCGTTGACAGTGCCGGGCTTCGCCTTAAGGCAGCTGTCGGATGGACGCCCTTGAACCCTGGGCAGCTTTCTAATGGAACGGATGATTGCGGCTTTACTTTGCTGCCAATACCTGTTTCGGGGATTGCTAGTAACGGCCTTGGCGGAAAGAAAAATGATGGCTA